>MFKH01000001.1:0-11323 GCA_001779505.1 Candidatus Jorgensenbacteria bacterium GWA1_54_12
GAGCAATCCTTCGCTAAAGCTTCGGAATTGTAAGCACCTTATGGTTATAGACATAGAACTGACCTTGAACAGGTTTGGGTTCGGGAGGATTGCTGAAAACAAATTTCAACTGGCTTGGCTTAGATTTTCTAAGTGGCGCATTCCCGGCAAGCATTCCATTTCTTTTGAAATAAACTGGAGGGGGAAAGTAAAGGCGAGGAAAGGGGCGGCTGAGCCCGTTTTCGCCACCTAGGGTTCGGAGAGTAAGGGTGCAATGTGCGTACCGACTTTCTAATATAGACTTTTTGTGGTAAAATGTTTCCAATGGATAAAGAGTTGTTGGAAAGCATTGACCGTAAAATGTCTGTTATTCTTTCCTTGCTTATTGAGCAAAGGGAGATAGCTTCAGGAGAATTGAATAGAGAAAAACTTCCTAAAATTGAAGTTGTGTTGAAGAAAACCGGTTTCGATGCCAAGGAGGTGGCGGATTTTCTTGGAAAGAAAGTCGAAGCAGTTAGAAAAACTCTTCAGAGAGCAAAGTAGTATCATGGCGAAAGACGATCAGGATAACGGAAACAGGGAGATTTCTTTTGAAGATGTGGCGCGTTTAATCGTCTGGGCGATTTCAAGAAATGAAGATAATAAGAGCAAACTAATCAAGGAGCTTCACGGTTTTAATTTCGAAACAGGGAAAATTGCTAAGTTGTTAAATATGCCAAGCAAGAGCGTGTCGAGTGTTCTTACGCGGAAGTCCTCAAAGAAAAAATGATACCAGAATCAGAGAAGAAAATTCTAGATGCGCTGGAGAAAATCTTAAAAGTTTTGAGTCTCCAGATAGCACCAGGTAAAGGTCTTACGGAAAAGGCCGTTTTGTTGAAAACCGTTGGGTTAGATAATAAGACTATAGCAGAAGTGCTTAATACCTCTCCTGCGACTATTAGGACGCTTACGACAAACTTTAGAGAGAAAGCGAAGAAATTAATCTAGTACCATGGAAAAACTGAACCGAACAGAAAATCTTCTAGTGCTTATCCTGCTGAGCTCTCTTAAAGGAGTTACAAAGGAAGAAAAGGCAAACCAATTGAACCTAGCCGGTTTCTCCAACCTAGAAATTGCCAACTTCCTTCAAACGCGACCTGCGGTCATTTCCCAAATGCTCTATCTACGTAAGCAAAAAGATCGGAAGGAAAAAAGAAATGTCTAGGATTCGAGATTTTCGGTTGTACGCAACGGTGGCGATTGAGAACGTAGACCGATCTGGCAAAAATGTAGGGAAGGCAGTGTACTGGAAGCTTTATGCGATAGAGAACCTCTATCGCATAATAGTTCATTCAATCCTTTCGACCGTGTTCTACCCGGAGGATTGGTGGGAGAAAATAGATTCAACCATTCAGAAAAAAGCAGAAAGAAACAAACTCGATTATCTTGCCAGGCCTTGGCACACTAGCCCCGGCAATCATCCAATTTACTTTGTTGGTTTAACTGATATCAATAGGATTGCGAACGCACATTCGCATCTTAATCTTGTTATCCAACTAATACCCGACATTGATAAATGGGTTGGTAAGATTGAGGCACTTCGTCTACCCAGAAATGTTGTTGCGCACATGAATTTCCCAAGTGTTAGTGATCGCAAACGAATAGACGCATTCTATAACGAGTTCAAGTCTTTATTTGTTGGGCTTCAGAAAAATTCACCGTTTGTTTTTTCTTCTCCTTAAAGATAAAAAACAATGACGCAAGATGTTTCAGACCTACGGGCAAACGCTAATGAGGCAATAGTGCGGGCTGCGCAAGTGATTGGCAAATCCAAGCAACGCCGGGTCATTTTTGAGGCAATATACAAAGGGAAGAGAATGATTAAAACTGCCGAGGAGCTTGCCAATCTTTTCACGCACATAAAACCCCAAAATAGGAGAAGAATCTTAGCCTTAGATTGCGCTAGAGCTTTAGTTAATGACAAGTTGGTTGAGCAGGTAAAAGACCCAAAAACCAAGAGAGCCGCCTATCGGAAAGTCGGTTTTTATACCAAACATCGAGATCGTATACTTCGCATAGTAGACAATCCTAAAGGCGCTGAGAAAATAGCGACGAAACAAAACCCAATTGGAAAAAATGAAGCTTGGGTAAGGATTCTTGTTCCTAAAGCCGCGCAACCCGTTTTTGTTACGGTGGGCGATATCTATAGTTTTGCCACCAATAGAAAAAGCATAAAAATAAATCCTGACTTGCTTCGAAATATCAAAGAAGAAGAAATTAAGGAGAGATTCAAGAAGATTATAAAAGAAAGTGGCGTTTTTAAAGATTGGGGAGGAGAAAAAAGTGATCTATACTCGACTAGGGTGCAGATTAGAAAAGGCAAGAGAGTTGCTACGGCAATTGTATTTAAAGGAAGAGCTACGAAAGGGAAGCTAACGCCCGAGAAAATGGGCAAGCGTGGAGATCAGATAGACAGGTTGTTCCAAAGCGCAGCAGAGTTATTTCTAGTCGTATATCCGGGGCAGATTGATGAAAGTATTGTCAACCAAATGCATGTTTTTGCTCTAGCGAAAGCGACCACCTCAAAGTCTCCAATTTACTATGGAGTTATCGACCACGATGATCTCTTAGAGTTATTTTCTTAAAAAATAGGTATCAGGAACCTTTTCCTTGCAGGAACGCACCAACCCCTTGCCTTTCGGAGAAGGGTCCTCCTTTGGAGGAAAGCCAGATTTCAAAGCACCTCCGAAGTCCAGCTTCGGCGCGTTCCTTTTTTGACAACCCCCACTTCTGGTGCATATAGTGGTATGCAGAAAGGAGGGCGCAGTGCGCGCTTTGACAAAAAGAGAGTTGGGTGAGGTGGAACTGATGCTCGACGTGGTGTGGGCGGGAGTGCTCGCTTCCGATGCGATTGAGCATGGCGGGATACCGCTCAACCCTGTTCCAGCGCGGCCGGACGTTGTGATGACGGGGGAGCAGTTGCGCTCCCTCGCGACCAACACGGGTATTGTCGGTTCCGATTGAAAAAGTAACCGCCCCGAGGGCATAACTATTCAATCTGGATGCTTAATTAAACTACCGATAGTATTGACGAAAGAGCGTTTACGTGCCACATTGTCCTTGGTCCTACATATTGATTCGGGAGGTCAACATGAACTGTGATGGAAGGGGATGTACTGGAGTGATCGACGAGTCCGTGCTCATCCCGCTTCAGACGGGATGTCACTCCGCAACCCCCGCTCATCCTTGCGGCACTTGCGGGCTTTTGTATTTCAGCTCGGGAGGTGCGGCAATGAGCAGGAGCGGAGAAGGAGGAGCCTTTCTGGTCGACAGGGAGGTTATCATTAAGGAGGTCGACCTGAAAGTATAAGGACCTTCACTGTTCTGTCCCTGTTCTACCCCGGAGGTAAAACTCCGGGTTTTTGTTCCCAAAGCTATCGAATAATGGGGCCAGTTACCCACCAAGGCCACTTGTCAATTTGATGGAATCAGCGCATAAGTAACACAGAATGCCATACGCTTCACGGGCTGGGGAAAAACTTGAACACGCATTAAATACCTTCAACGTAAAAGTTGACGGTTTTGTTTGCGCCGATTTTGGTTCAAGCACGGGCGGTTTTGTGGACTGTCTTCTGCAAGCCGGAGCACAGAAGGTTTATGCGGTTGAAACCGGCTATGGGGTTTTGGATTGGAAACTCCGAAATGACGAGCGGGTAATAGTTATGGAACGCAAAAATGCCATGCACGTTGAGCTTCCTGAAAAGGCGGATTTGATAACCATAGATACGAGTTGGACCAGGTTGGAAAATATAATACCCAATGCTCTGAAAAATCTTAAAGAAAAAGGACAAATCATAGCATTGGTAAAACCGCACTATGAGGCTCATCCCAAGATGCTTCGCAAGGGCAAACTGTTAGATGAATTTATGCCGGAAGTATTAAACGGCGTAAAAGATACATTAAAAGAGCTTGGAGTTGAGGTTTTAAACGAAACCGAGTCGCCAGTTTTAGGCGTCAAAGGAAAGAACAAAGAATACCTGTTTTATTTAAGAAGAGTAGAATAATGGCATGAATAAAACAAAAAAATGAGCCCGTTCTCTTGCGAGAACGGGCTTTGGCGGCATCTCCCTGTCTATTCCTCGGCGGGGAGAATGTTTTGGATGAGCCTGCGGGCGACGAAGATAACCCTTCTCTTGTTCACTTCCACCCGCTCGCCGAATGCTCTTCCGGCAAGCTCCTCCACGTCCGCTCCGACCAGGGCAATGTTCTCCGAGAACCATCTGCCATCATCTCCTCGGGTGAGGAGTTCGATGGTTCTCTTGCCCTCCCTGAAGATGGCTATCTCGTCGAAGAGATACAGCAACCCTTCGGGGTTGTCGTAGTTCTGTACGGGCCGGTTGCGGTACAGAAACGCGGTTGCCGTGTACCCGTCGCCGAGCTCAACGCTCGTCCATGTGCCGTCGGCGGCGAAGCCCATGCCGACACCGAGAAACACTGCCACCACAACAAAGAACAGCCTTTTCATTTGTCCTCCATCCTGCCAAGTTTCTGCTCCTCATTGTATACCGTAATCCATGTTTTGTCAATGTTGTAAATGTGATGCGTATATGACTAAAATAAGTCTCATTATTTGACAAAATTTTGTTTTTCTGATGCTATGATTAGTGTAACCATCACCAAGAGACGAGGTCGGGTTTCTGGAGTAATAAAAAATAAACAAACATGGACGGAATTATCAAAACGCTCACGGAAAAAGGGTTTGGATTCATTTCCCGTGAAGGCGAAGCAAAAGATCTTTTCTTCCACTCCAATGAGTTGAAAGGAGTGACGTTTGACGAGTTGAGGGTTGGCGACAAGGTCACCTTCGAGGTCGTTGAAGGAGAAAAGGGTCTGAGCGCCACGAACGTGGCGCGCGCGTAAGCGCGCTTTAGGCGCGTGAGGGCAAAGAAACAGCCGTTGCCCCGCCAAGGCGGGGCGACGGCTGTTTTGATTCTTAAGGGTTAACATCAAGTGCTTGACGCATGCGGTTTTTACTGCAAAATATAGGGAGTACCGCAATTCTGACGTAAGGAGGACTCGCCGTGTCTTTAAAAAGCTTGG
Organism: Candidatus Jorgensenbacteria bacterium GWA1_54_12; assembly: GCA_001779505.1. Lineage (GTDB taxonomy): Bacteria > Patescibacteriota > Minisyncoccia > UBA6257 > GWB1-50-10 > GWA1-54-12. The sequence continues at coordinate 5,059 of MFKH01000001.1, forward strand.
GGTTGGGAGGCGCGATTCAGAGCATCAAGAACTCGATGATCGCGGTGGTTATCGGGTTCTGTGGTGGCGCGTTCATCGGCCTGGTGTTCGGCGTGGAGGGGTCGGTGGGTGTCTGGGGACTTCTCATCGTTATGTCTGTCATAGCCCTTATGTGGAGCCTGGTCTCCAGTTCATCGTATGTTGTCATGTGGGGCCGAGTTGAGGGCAGCGGCATCGTCGGCGGCGTATGTTTCGCGAGCACGCTTCTCGGCGGCGTTCTCGCTCATGCCGCGGCATCGCTCGCCTGACGCGGCGCGGCGTTCTGTGGGGCGGTTTCCTAAAAGGAGCCGCCCCCGATTTTTTGACAAACCGCTTACCCTGCGCCTAGAGTAGTGTGCAGAAAGGAGGGCGGTTATGGCTTTCAGGGCGGATGTGCTCTTTGAAATCTTTCTGTGCGTGTTTCAAAAATTCGACCACGGTGAGGTGGTGGATGACTGGGTTCCTGTCTGGTGGGATTTGAGGCCGGGGGATACCCTTGAGTACGAGGCGGGGTGCGACATCAGTGGTATGGCAGGAGTCGTTACCGTCACGGATGAGACGACGGAAGAAGAGAGGGATGGAGAGAAAGTGTGGATGGTAAGATGCACTTTCAGGAAACTCTCATAGCAGTTCGTATGAAAGGGGATTCGTATGTTGCCGAAACGCAGGAAGTTGTGGGTTTACACGCTCTGGGGAGGAGTTACGGGGTTTGTTCTCGGGGCGATTGTCACGGTGGGAGGATTCCTTCCCGAGAGTGTCGCCGGGATTTTCGAGATAATCTTTTTCGCCGCGCTCACTCTCGCCCTGTTCTTCGCCCTGTTCTCGGGGTATCTGAAGCGCTCGGCTTCGGGCGCTCTCATTCCCGGTCTTCTGGTTTTCGTCGGCGCGTTCTTCGGTTTTCTGCTTGGCATCGCGCTTACCCTTACCGTTGTTTCAATGACCGCGGTTGCCCTGCGGCCGTTTCTTGGGGCGGCCTCCTGAAGGAGGCCGCCCGTTATGTTATTCTGCGGAGAGAAAAAGCCGCGCTGATGAACATGCTATACTATTTTCATGATGAAGTTTAAAAAGTGCGAGGCGTGCGGGAAGTGCTGTTGCGGCGGGTGCGGAGCGGGAGTCAGGCCGGAACGTTCTGGATGGGGGTTTTGGGATTCCTCAAAGCAGTCGTCTGGCCTGTGTTTCTTGTGCGCGACGCCTTTGTAGCGCTTGTCGGATAAGGGTGTCGGTATGAAAACAGCATTCCGCGAGAAAGTGTTTGAGGTAGTGCGAAAGATTCCTCGCGGGGAGTGCCTGACGTATCGGGAGGTTGCGCGGCGGGCAGGCAGTCCGCGCGCGTGCCGCGCCGTCGGGAACATTCTTGCGACTCACAAAGAATCAGGCCTCCCGTGCCACAGGGTTATTCGGAGCGACGGGACGGCCGGCGGTTACAAAGGAAAGATATCGCTCTCGCGAGTGAAGGCGGATATGCTCGCGAAGGAGGGGATGAAGTGTATCAAGGGATTTTCGTAAAGAACAAAAAAAATAGCCGCCGTCCCACCTTGGGCGGGACGACGGCTTTGTTGAAGCCGAGCGGCGCTTACTTAGTGGCCGCTCTCCGCACGTTCCCAGAAGAACGAGCTGTGAGTGTCGTTCTCCAGTATGCCCTGCATGGCTTCAATGCAGAGCGCGCGGCATGTAGCGGCGACGAGGTAGGAAACCCACTCATCAAACCACTCCTGCACGCCGCTTGTGCCGACCACGATGCCGTCGAGCACGGCGCTCCCATAGTAGAGAGTGTCGATCTCCTTGAGGAGATAGGGCATGGTTTGGCGGATGGTGCTGGTCGGCAGACCTGTTCGCCACGACGCGAAAGCTTTCGCGCGGGCGAAGTCGTTGTATGGGCAGGTCCAATTTGCCGGCACTCCGAACGACCTCTCGTACAGGATTGCCCCGTGCGCGTCTGCGACGTCGTGGGGCCGCAAGCCGGGGTCCATGACGACGATGTGCAGGTCGTGTCCCTTCAGGGTGTCGTTATCCATCGCGGCCATGATTGCAGGCGAAACCATGTTGACGGCCTTCTCAACCATGCCTACCGTGAGCAAGAAACTGCCGCGTGCTCTCATACGCACCTCCCTTAATGTGATTTGCGGTCGTTTTTTGTACTGGCAACAAAGTAATACAGATGTCCATTTCGGTCAAGCGGTGCGTTCGGCATGGGCGGTTTTTGCTTTCGCTCTCTGTGGGAGTACGATTGCGTTATGGAGCCGCTTGCGTCGCGCGTGAGACCAAAGAGTTTGGACGAGTTCGTCGGCCAGAAACATCTTGTGGGCGAGAACAAGCCCCTGCGGGTTGCGATAGAAAAGAAGCATCTTTTTTCTTTCGTCCTGTGGGGGCCGCCCGGATGCGGCAAAACGACGCTCGCGAAAATATATGCCAAGAGCTTGGATGCGCGGCTGTATGAACTCTCCGCTGTTTCGGCGGGGAAGGATGACGTGCGACGCATCATAGAGAGCGAAAAAGACAGCGGTCTTTTTGCCAAATCGGAAGAAAAGCCGAAGATACTTTTTCTTGACGAAATTCACCGCTTCAACAAGGCGCAACAGGATTTTCTCCTGCCGTACGTGGAGAGCGGCGCCCTGACGCTCATCGGCGCGACGACGGAGAATCCATCGTTTGAAGTTATTGCGCCACTTCTTTCGCGGTGCCGCGTGTTCGTGCTGAACGAATTGGGAGATGATGAAGTTCGGGAAATACTCCACCGCACGAAAGCGGCGCTGACAACAGAGGCGGAGGACTGGCTCGTCAACATGGCAAACGGCGACGCCCGCCAGGCCATCACGATGATAGAGAACACGCAGAAATTCTACGGGGAGGTGACGCCGGGAACCCTGAAAGATACGCTCCAGTCAAAACTTCTCCGGTACGACAAGCAAGCCGAGGAGCATTACAACACCATCTCTGCGTTCATCAAGTCCATGCGGGCCTCGCAGCCCGACGCGGCACTTTATTATCTCGCCCGTATGGTAGAGTCCGGCGAAGACCCGAAGTTCATTGCCCGGAGAATGGTGATTTTCGCGTCCGAAGACGTGGGGCTCGCCGACCCGAAGGCCCTCATGGTGGCGAACGACGTGTTCCGCGCGGTTGAAACGATCGGATATCCCGAGTGCGCGATTAACCTCGCCCACGGCGTGAACTATCTTTCTCTCGCCCCAAAAAGCCGCGCTTCATACAACGCATACTTCGCCGCCGTAGACGACGTGAAGCGTCACGGCAACCTGCCGATACCCTTAAAGATTCGCAACGCCGTTACAAAACTGATGCGCGAACTGCATTACGGCAAGGGCTACGAACGCTACACGAAAGATGACCTTTTGCCGGAGAAACTGAAAGGAAAAAAGTACTTGGAGCAGGAAAGCGAAGAGGCGGTGTGATATGATGGGTATGTTTCATGAGGCGCAATCCATCGGCAGTTTCGTATTTCAGGAATTTTATTTTCGGGGTTGAAGACAGCCTGGTTTCAACCGTGGGGCTTTTGTCCGGCATAGCGATAGCCCACATACCGCGGGAGACGATATTTCTGACGGGGCTGATTCTCATATTCGTGGAGGCGTTCTCAATGGCTGCGGGAACTTTCTTGTCTGAATACTCGGCCGAGGAGTACGCGCGGGGAGCGGAGCACTCGGCCAAGGGTAATTTCGTGTCCGGCGCCGTTATGTTCTTTTCGTATTTCGTGTCTGGATTTGTGCCGCTTGTGCCTTATGCAGTTTGGCCAGTTAAAACGGCGCTTGTGTTTTCCATACTCTTTTCTGTCATTGCGCTTTTTACTCTCGGCATAATAGGAGCGAAGATGTCCGGGACCCATTTTGTGAAGAACGGTTTGAGAATGGCCGCGATCGGCAGTGCGGCAATCATTGTCGGTTTGGTTGCAGGCATCTTACTGCGCTAGGGGCCGCGCTGGGAGAATGCCGCTTTCCGTGCTATCCTCATAGGGAAAGGCCGGAGTGCTGTGCAACGTAACGACTAATTTTTATGGCAGAAGAGAACAAGTGCCCGAAATGCGGGCATGAGCACAAGAGTCCGGACGGGACCTGCAGCTGCGGCTGTCAGGATGGCAAGAAATAACGCGTCGGTGTTTCCCGTAAATCCGCCCCATCACACTCGTGACAGGGCGGATTTTTGTTATCCACAGTTTGCCGTTGACGGCGGTGTTATGTAATTCTAACATATGTTTATGACCAACAAAACGTTCTCAATCTATAAAATTGTCGCGGTCGTTATCGTGGCTTTTGTCACGAGCGTGTCCGTGAGATACGGCAATTGGTACTTACCTGTCATATGCATCGTCGCGGCATGGATTTTCCTGCACGCCTTGAGAAGCAGGGTAAAGGAGGTGATTGCAGACGAGCGTGACCGCAAGGTGGCGGGCAAAGCCGCCGGATTGGCAATACAGGTGTATACCCTGCTTTCGGTTATTGCCGGTATCGTTCTCTACATCGTGGGGAAAGAGGATGCGGTTTTGTTTACCGTGGGTAGTGTCCTTTTGTATTCGGCCTGCTTCCTCATGTTCCTCTATACCGTTTTGTTTAAAGTGTACGAGAAGAAGGATGAGCGCGATTAAGGTGCGGGTGAGGGAATTTAGGACGAAACGGGGTTTGACACAGGAAGCGCTGGCAAAGCGCGTTGGCGTGCGCAGAGAAACGATTGTCTTTCTTGAGCAGGGGAAATACAACCCTTCTCTTAAACTGGCTCTGCGCCTAGCCGAAGAATTGAAGGCGCCGGTTCACGAGTTGTTTTCCTTGTAAGACTTGACAACTTTGTGATTTTGGTTTTGTATAAGGGCAGTATCTAAGGAGGGCTATATAATGGTTGTGAGGGTAAAAGAGATCACCTTCTACATGGTGATCGGGGCTGTTCTTGGGGCGCTTCTTGGCTCCGCGTTTTTCCTTGCCGGAGCGCTTGACATCATGAGCGTTCCCGCCGTCGCACTCTACCTGGCGCTGGCTTTCGGCCTGCTCTTCGGTCTTATCATCGGGTTTACGACCTGCCAGGCCGCGTCCGGCGTCGTGAGCGGCGTTCTTGTCGCGCTCTGTGTTTTCGTGGGCGCCATTCTCACCTTGTCTTTTGCCAAGGCGGTGGCCTGACGCTCCAGCGCTTCATGGCGGTTCCCTTTCGAGGAGCCGCCTTTTTCGTTTGCGGCACGTGGTATAATGGGCGGCATGACAAACTCAACGCCCATTGTGAAACTGGTCACGGTTGAAGAATTGAAGGGGGAAGCGCGCAAAATATACGACGGGTTTCTCTCGGCGGGGAAGAACGTGCCAAAGTGGGTGAAGGTTATGGCGAATTGCGAAGACATACTCGTCGGGTTCTTTACCATGTTCAAGGCGACGATGGACGATGCGCCCTTGCCGGCGGTCTTGAAGTGGAAAGTTGCCCGGCGCGTTTCCGACACCAACAAGTGCGCGTTTTGCGTTGACGTTGCCAATATGCAGCTCCGCCAGTTCGGCGTGAGCGATGAGGATTTGGAACGGATTACGGAGACCGCCGACAAGCGGGAAGAAACGGCGTTCGCGTACGCGGATGCGGTGACCCGCAAGGCGTATGAGATAGAACCAGAAATTGTCGCGCGCGCAAAGGAGCACTTTAACGATGAGGAGCTTGTGGAGCTCACGGCGGTTATCGGGCTGTTTAATTATATCAACCGCTTCAACGATGCTCTCGGCGTTCTGCCCGAATGATGAATCTTCTCCAGGCGGCGGCACTCGGCATTCTTGAGGGACTGACGGAGTTTTTGCCGGTTTCCTCAACGGGACATCTCATTCTCGCGAGCCGCGTTCTCGGCATTCCCGCGAGCGCGTTTCTCAAAAGTTTTGAAATTGTGATACAGCTAGGCGCGATATGCGCGGTCGTCGTTCTCTACGCGCGCTCGTTTTTAAACCGCGACATTTTGAAGCGGCTCGCCGTAGCATTCGTGCCGACGGCGATTCTCGGGTTTCTGTTGTATCCGATTGTAAAAACCTATCTCTTGGAGAGCGAGAACGTGGTGCTTGCGGCGCTCGCCGTTGGCGGAGCCGTGCTTATTCTCTTTGACCTTTTGCACAAGGAGAAGGTGGGCGGCGTGGCGGACATGGCAAAGATTACCTACCGGCAGGCGTTTTGCATCGGGCTTTTCCAGATTATTGCCGTTATTCCCGGCGTGTCGCGCTCGGCGGCGAGCATTGTCGGCGGCCTTATCCTCGGGCTCCGCCGCACGGCCATTGTTGAGTTTTCA
>MFKH01000001.1:11374-11532 GCA_001779505.1 Candidatus Jorgensenbacteria bacterium GWA1_54_12
AACAACGCATCGTCTTTTTCTGGTGCGGGCTGGGGCGCGCTCGCCGTAGGGTTCATTACCGCGTTCGTCGTCGCCTTGGCCGTCATACGATTCCTTCTATGGTTTGTGCGCACGCGGACGTTCGTTCCGTTCGGCATCTACCGCATCGCCCTCGCCGC
>MFKH01000001.1:11626-11751 GCA_001779505.1 Candidatus Jorgensenbacteria bacterium GWA1_54_12
GTAGAGGCACATTCAGATGTCCTCTCTCTGGAGACGGGTTCTCATCGTTTTCGGAATCGTCATTCTCGCCGCAGGGGGCGTTTTTGCATTCATATACTTTAACCCCGAGGCACGCAGGGAGCGGG
>MFKH01000001.1:11824-12280 GCA_001779505.1 Candidatus Jorgensenbacteria bacterium GWA1_54_12
CGGCGGGCAAACGCCTGAAGAAACCCTAAATCTTTTTATCGCCGCTCTTCGCAGTGGGGACGTAGTGGCGGCGGCTAAGTTTTTTGAGGGAGAACCTGATTTTGAGACGGGACACCTATCGTGGAAGAAATTTGAAGAGGGACTGAAGAAAATTCAAACAAGGGGGAATCTGGCGAGATTTGCTGATGATTTGGAGGGATATGATGAAATTTCTTCGTCCTCTCCTTCTGATGCTTGGGTTTTTTATAAAAATGAGGATGGCGAAAGAGATGGTGAGCTCCATATGACAGTGAATGTTAATTCTGGCATATGGAAGATAGGAAACATCTTTTAACATGTCTTCTTTTTGCCGGCATTTTCCTTTCTCTTTTCGTACCGTTTGGGGTTCTCGCTTACGGTTTCACGACGCATGCATTCCTCACTGATGTGGCAGTTGATTTCTATAACGCGAGTTTT
>MFKH01000002.1:0-6209 GCA_001779505.1 Candidatus Jorgensenbacteria bacterium GWA1_54_12
GAATCCAGTGGGCATCTTTAGGCATGATGTTGCGGACATTGTTTGCCCACTCCACGATAATAAGGTTGTGCGAGTCATCCAGCAGTTCTTGAAACCCGAGGCGCGCGAGTTCGTCAGACGATTTCAGGCGGTATGCGTCAATATGAATAAGGTGCGGGAAATTTTTGAAACCTGTTTCGTACGGGCGCATGATAAGAAACGACGGGCTGGTTATCTCGCGCTTCACGCCCAGTTCTTTTCCTAAGAGTTTTACAAAAGTTGTTTTGCCGCTTCCGAGGTCGCCGACAAACCCGTATACGAGCGCCCCGCCTTGGCGGGGCGCGTCTTTTATTTCTTGGGCAACCTGCTTCGCGATTTGAACCGTCTTTTCCATGCCGCTACACGAGCTGTGACGGGATTTTGAAACCAAGGTGTTCGTATGCGCGCCGCGAGGCGACACGCCCCTTTGGCGTACGCTCCAAAAGCCCCAAGGTGAGAAGAAACGGCTCATAGACATCTTCTATCGTTCCTTCCTCTTCGTTCAGTGCGGCGGCGAGAGACCGTACGCCGACCGGCCCGCCCCCGAAGCGTTCAATCATGACCTTGAGAAGTCGCCGGTCGGTCTCTTCAAGGCCAATACCGTCGATTTCCATAAGGCGCATGGTTGCGGCAACCGCGTCTGCGGTAATCTCATTTGTCCCGTGTACTTGTGCCCAGTCACGACACCGTTTCAGGAGCCGGTTTGCGACGCGAGGCGTAAAGCGGGATGCCTGCGCAAGGAGTGTGACTGCCCCGTCATCAATCGGTGTTGCGAGAAGCCGCGCGGAGCGCCGCACAATTTCTTCCATGTCGGCGAGCGTGTAGTAGTTAAGGCGGAAGATGCCGCCGAAGCGCGACCGCAAAGGAGACGAAAGCAAGCTCGCCCGCGTCGTTGCGCCGACCAGGGTAAATGGCGGAAGGTCAATTGAGAGCGTGCGTGCCGCCGGACCTTTCCCGACAACAAGATTCAGCTTTCTGCTTTCAAGGGCGGGGTAGAGCACCTCCTCAACCGGCTTAGGGAGCCGATGTATTTCATCTATGAAAAGGAGGTCGTGCGGTTCAAGGTTCGTAAGGATTGCCGCCGCATCACCGGTCTTTTCCAGCGCGGGACCCGCAGTTGTCCGAATAACTCCTCCCATCTCGTGCGCCACAATGTATGCCAGGGTCGTCTTACCCAATCCTGCCTGGCCGTAGAAAAGAAGATGGTCACATGGCTCGTGGCGGTCTCTCGCGGCATCTATCATAAGACGAAGATGCGTCTTCACGGCCTCCTGGCCGATATAGTCATCCCATGTTTTGGGACGGAGCTGCATTTCTATTGTTTCCTGCATATCTTGACAATAGGCGTTATATGTGATACGCTAGCACTGTTCCCGTTTCAGACCTGTGGGCAAGTGGGAGCAACTCTTAGCCCGGCCTGTCTGGTTTCGACTGGGCAGCGCCTCGGAGAGCTCTCTATCCCCGCCAAGCGGGGTACGGCTTCCCAAGCATTTGCCCACGGGTCTCAAACGGGAAAGCGAGGTATCGGCCCGGTTACACGCTCGACCTCTTCCAGGGTTGTTATGCCCTGGAGCGCTTTTAATATGCCGTCTTCCTGCATAGTGACCATTCCCTCTTTCCGCGCGAGTTCGGCAAGGTGAATTTCATTCGGTTCCTCATAGATAAGTCTTTCAACCTCTTTTGTTACGGGGAAAAGTTCAAAAACGGATGTGCGCCCCTTATAGCCCAAGCCGCCGCATACGGCGCACCCGACAGCCTCGTGGAGGTGCGGCGATGCGTACGCACTCGCGTTAACGCGCTTGGGGAGCGATGAGAGGAATTCTTCAATATTTCCGACAAGTTTTTTATCCGCGGGCACGGTTTTTTTACACTCTTTGCACAGGACGCGTACGAGACGCTGGGCAATGACGAGCGTCAAGGCTGGCCCCATCACATGTGAGTTGACGCCCAAGTCAACAAGGCGCGGGATAGCGCCTACGGCGCTGTTTGTGTGCAGGGTTGTGAAAACAAGATGGCCGGTTAAAGAAGCGTTCATTGCGGTTTCAGCCGTTTCGCGATCCCTGATTTCTCCGACGAGTATGACGTCGGGGTCCTGCCGGAGAATGGAACGCAGGCCGCTCGCGAATGTGTAACCCGCGTCGGGGGCTACTTGTGTTTGCGAGATGCCGGCAAGGTGGTATTCCACAGGGTCTTCAACGGTGATGACTTTAATTTCGGGCGTTACCTTGTGCCGAAGGAATGCGTAGAGCGTTGTTGTTTTTCCCGACCCGGTCGGGCCGGTGTTTAAGATAAGGCCGTTCGGTTTTGCGATTTCGCGCGTAACAATCGCAAGGTCGTCCGCGCGCCAACCGAGGTCTTCAAGGTTCACCTTCAGTCCTTTCGGGTCTAAGAGGCGCATCACGACCGCCTCGCCGTATTCGGCGGGAATGATGGACGTTCTTATTTCAATGCTCCGTTCGGGCATGTCTACGGTAAAGCGTCCGTCCTGCGGCTCGTCGTTGATGTTGAGCTTGAGGCCAGACAGGAGCTTCACGCGCATGATGAGTGCCTTGTGCGTTGCTGTTGGAACACCCTCGGCGGCCGTGTGCAGGATTCCATCTATTCTTAAGCGGAAAACAGACCCCCCCTTTATTGGTTCCAGGTGAATGTCGGAGGCGTGGAGCGCGATTGCCCCTCCCATGACGACTTCAAGCATTTGGGAGATGAGCGGATTTTTGAACCCGCTTATCTCTTTTGAAAAGTCGGGAATTGAGCGGATGCGCTTATTGATTTCTGTGATTTCGCCCGCGTCAAGATTCACGTTCGCACGAATGTCTTCTCCTTCCTTCTTGACGTATGCATAATGGCGCCACGTGTACTCAAGGCCTGTTTTTGAAGAAATGACAAGCGAAACCTCGTATGTGGTTTTCAGTTTATCTATAAGCGCTTTCGTTTCTGCGCGAGAGGGGTCATAAACCGCGAGGAGCAGTTTCTTGCGGATGATTTGCACAGGGACGGCGAGTGCGGCGCGCGCTTCTTCTTCAGAAACGACTCGCATCGCCTCAATTTCGGTCGGAGTGGAGATAGATATAAGGTTCAGGTACCCGGCGCCCGCGCGCTGTGCCCTCCGTTCGGCGTCACGTTCTTCCGCCTGCCGCCGTTGCTTCTTCAGAAACTCCCCAATGTCGGCCATTCACTTCAGCGTAGCCCTTTTTCCTCGCGTATGTCAAAATATGCGTATGATTATGTGTCTGTATGGGCCTGATACATACCGCCGGCAGGAGGAGTTGCGCGCATTGATGAGCCGTTACCGCGAGCGCAACCCCCAAACAGATCTTATAACAGCTGACTTTGGCGATGAACCGGAGGCGTATGAGGGCGTGTGCGACTTTTTGCGCCAGCCAGCGCTCTTTTCGGCAAAAAAAGCGGCTTTTATACGCGAAGGAACAGCTGTTTCCGAGAAGCGCTGGATTAGAACCCTGAAGGACTTTCGCGAGAGCGAGGATGTTTTTGTTATTATGTCCGACCTCAAGAAGCCGCCGAAGGCGTTTGCGTTTCTTCTTGCCCCGCCCGTGCGGAACAAGGCATTTGCGGAGCTTGAAGGAGGGGATTTGGAGCGGTTTGTGAAGAGTGCCGCGGCGCGCGCCGGAACGTTATTTGAGCCCGGGGCACTTCACGCATTTCTTCTGTACCTTGTTGCGCACCCCGACCGGACGCTTCGCGCCATCCGTGAGGTTGAGAAACTTTCACTTCTGACACCCCGTGTCACGCAAGCGCATCTTTCCGAAACAATCGATTGGGAACAGGAACCCGAGTTTTACCGTGCGGTCGGCGCACTCCTGTATGAAAAAAAGCGTGAGCGGCGGCTCACCCTTTTGGAGGAACTTTTTTTGCGGCGCGAAGATTCCGCATATGTTTTTAATATGCTCGCGGTCCAAGCCCGGGGCGCTGCCGCCGCAGCCCTCGCGTCGTATGACGTTTCAAAAAAGTCAGGGGGGCTAGAGGACGAAGAAGTTCTGCTTAGCTTTGCGTTGCAGCTCGGGTGAGGCGCGACTTCACGCGGCGCGCTTTGTTGCGCTTTACGCGCCCCTTCGCGGCCATCTTGTCGGCGGTTTTGTAAATCTGGGAAACGAGCTTTTGCGCGTCGTCTTTCTTTCCGGCTTCCAGAAGCTTGCGATAGCTCTTTGTAAGCCTCTTCAGGCGACCCTTCCATTCATTGTTGTCGGCGCGCCGTTTTGCGTTCTGGCGCAGTGATTTTCGCGCTGATGCGGTGTTTGGCATGTGTTTAAAACAAGCGTACGCGAGGACGGAATGAGTGTCAATGATTCGGCCCGCCCATTACAGGGGCGGGCCGTTTGTTCAGAGAGGTCGGATAATGACTTGTGTTGCCCGGGGACCGTCCGGCAGCACGGGAAACGTGCGAACCACTCTTTCTACGAAAACGTTTCCGTAGAAAAGATTCAGTTCGAGGAAGAGTTGTGAGGGTGACTGGCTGGAAAGCCGGTGCGCCTCAATGACATACAGGTCTCCATTCCTCACAAGTACCCCCATTCCTCCCGTTCTGTCCTTCCTGACATACATATCATAGCCCGTGTTGTTCACAAGCTGGATGATGTTTGTTCCCCTCAACGCGATGCGGGGGAACTCCCTGTGCTCAGGAAGCATCTGGATGCCCGGTTTTTCTTCAGCGCGCGGCGGTTTCACTGGGTGCCAGAAAACATCTTCACCCCTGATTTCCCAGAACGTTTTCCGTCCGCTTCGGAGATGCAAAACCTGTGCCGCAACGCCGACGTACGCGCCGGTCTCCATGTTGAAGAGGAAAGCCACCATGGGTTCAGGCTCCTCTTCAAAAGACACGATCTCCATGTCAGTGACGATTTCTCCCGGCTCAAGGCTCGCAACCTTCTCGTCTATGACGAAAAGCTCCGCTTGGAAAATTGTGTTGTTCATGACCTCAATCTCCGCACGCGGTCGCCCGAGTCCGAAGATCTCCGGAAACCTCAAGGTGAACTTCGCCACAATGTCTGCCTGGGCGGCAAATGCCGCAAGTGCCATAAAGAGCACCGTTATCTGTCTTTTCATTCCGACCCTCCATTTCTGTTTGCAGTGTTCTGCCTTGATGGTGGCATATTTTTTCGTTTTTGTCAACTGCGATTGATGAGAGACGCGAATCAATGATACGATTGAGTCATGCTCCGCAATCTGAAGGATTTTTCACTGCCTGAACTCGAGGAGAAGGTGCTTGCGTTCTGGCGCGCGAATCACGTGTTTCAACTCGTGACCGACGCGCGCCGTGGCGGGCCGCCATTTGTCTTTTTTGAAGGGCCGCCTACAGCAAACGGCCGCCCGGGCATACACCACGTTTTGTCCCGCTCCTTCAAGGACGCAGTGAATCGTTACCAAACGATGCGGGGACGAAACGTTCTCCGGCGCGCCGGATGGGATACGCAGGGGCTTGCGGTTGAAATTGAAGCGGAGAAAAAGCTTGGCCTAAACTCAAAGAAAGACATAGAGGCATACGGCATCGCGCGGTTCAACGATGTGTGCCGAAAGTCGGTGTGGCAATACCGCGACGATTGGGAGCGGCTCACGGAGCGCATGGGTTTTTGGCTGGACATGGAGCACCCGTACATTACGTACGAAAACTCGTACCTTGAATCGCTGTGGTGGGTTTTGAAGGAGATGCACGAGCGGGAGTTGCTCTATAAGGGGCACAAGGTGGTACCGCACTGCCCGCGTTGCGGAACAGCGCTCTCATCGCACGAGGTTGCTCAGGGGTACGCGGAGACGAAAGACACGTCCGTATACATAAAGTTTAAAGTTGCGGACAGGGACAATACATATTTTGTTTCGTGGACGACGACGCCGTGGACTTTGCCGGGAAACGTTGCACTTGCCGTTGGTGAGAACATCCGGTATGTGGAATCGGAGCGCGGCGGGGAACGTTTTATCTACGCCAAGGATTCGCCGTTTGCGAAAGAATGGGGAACTGCGGAAAAAGAGTTTTTCGGGAAGGAGCTTGTCGGCATGCGCTACGAACCCCTCTTTGATATTCCTGCCTTGCGGAGCGATGCGTCGTACAAGGTGTACCCGGCAGGGTTTGTGGCGACGGATGAGGGAACCGGCATCGTGCACACGGCTGTCATGTACGGCATTGATGACTACGAGCTGGGTGCGCAGGTCGGCCTGCCACAGCACCATACCGTGAATCC
>MFKH01000002.1:6243-7118 GCA_001779505.1 Candidatus Jorgensenbacteria bacterium GWA1_54_12
AAAGGAGTTTTTGTGAAATCGGCGGAAGCGGAAGAGCGCATTACGGAACACTTGCAGAAAAAAGGCGCACTCATAAAAACGGAGCCGTATGTTCACGAATATCCGTTTTGCTGGCGGTGTGACACGCCGCTTTTGTACTACGCGCGCGACTCGTGGTTTATTGCTGTTTCAAAACTCCGCGACGAACTCTTACGCGCGAATGAGGGTATCAATTGGGTGCCGGAGCATGTGAAGAACGGAAGGTTTGGCGAGTGGCTTTTGGGTGCAAAGGACTGGGCGCTCTCGCGCGAGCGGTATTGGGGAACACCCCTGCCGGTGTGGGAATGCGCATCTTGCGGGGCGCATGACGTTGTCGGGTCGCTCCAGGAACTTTCGCTCCGCGCGGGAGGCGTAAAGAACCGCTATGTGGTGATGCGCCATGGGGAGGCGGAACATAACGTCCTGAACGTGATGAATGGTTCCCCTGCGAATCGCGACATGTATGCTCTGACCGGCAGTGGTGTAGATGATGTGCGCGAAGCGGTCCGGCGCCTGCGCGAGGGAGGCGTTGTTGACGTGGTCGTCAGCTCCGATTTTCGGCGAGCGCGCGAAACCGCGGGCATGATTGCTTCTGCGTACGGCATTCCGGTAACAACCGATGAGAGGCTCCGTGAGGTGCGATTCGGCGATTTTGAGGGGCGCCCGGCGGCGGAGTACCATGCGCACTTCTCCCGTTTTTCGGAGAAGTTTGAGAAACGGCTGCCTGGGGACGGCGAAACCCTGCGTGACGTGGCGCGGCGCATTGCTTCGTTCTTCAGTGACATGGAGAGGCGATATGAAGGGAAGCGCGTCGTTGTTGTGACGCACGAATATCCGGCGTGGATTTTTGAGGCGAT
>MFKH01000002.1:7173-22132 GCA_001779505.1 Candidatus Jorgensenbacteria bacterium GWA1_54_12
GGCGAGGCAGGTGGCGTCATGTACGGAACCGCCGAGTGCCGCGAGATTCCGGCACTGTCCTTGCCGCGCAACGAATACGGGTTTGCCGACCTACACAGGCCTTTTATTGACGATGTGGTGCTCCGGTGCCGTTGCGGCGCGCCGATGCGGCGCGTGCCGGAAGTCGTTGATGTGTGGTTTGACTCCGGGGCGATGCCGTATGCCGAGTGGCACTACCCGTTTGAGAATGGGGCGAAAATTGACGAAGGAGAAGCGTTTCCTGCCGACTTTATTACCGAAGCGGTTGACCAAACACGCGGCTGGTTTTACACCCTACTTGCCGTGTCGGTTGCCTTGGGCCGCGGTGCGCCGTACCGAAACGTCATTTGTCTGGGACACGTGCTTGATGCGCACGGGAGGAAGATGAGTAAATCGCGCGGCAACGCAGTTGACCCATGGGAGATGGCGCGAAAGCACGGCATTGATGCGGTGCGGTGGTACTTGTATACCGTGAATGCTCCAGGCGAGCCGAAGCGTTTTGACGAAAGCGAACTGCAAAAGTTCTCGCGCGGCGTTATGCCTTTGGTTTACAACTCATTTCTCTTCTTTGAAACGTACCACCCCGCTTCGCTGAAGCTACGCGGGGCGCGCCCCACCTCTCATATACTTGACCGGTGGATTGCGGCGCGGATCCGTCAGCTGACGAAGCGATTAATTGATTCTTTTGAAGCATATGACGTTGGCGGGGCGGCGCGGGCAGTCGGTGGGTTTGTTGACGACCTTTCGCGCTGGTATATCCGCCGAAGCCGCACGCGCTTCCAACACCCCAAAGATGATACGGAACTTCTCGGCGCTTCGAGCGCGCTCGGCGAGGCGCTCGCCGCGCTCGCGCGGCTTCTTGCCCCTTTCATGCCGTTTCTTGCGGAAGGACTGCACCAGTCATTGCGGGACGTGTATGGAAACTTGGAGCTTTCGGTGCATTTGGAAGGGATGCCTGATAGCGAAGATATTGATGAGAAACTCCTTTCCGCCATGGCGGAAGTGCGGCGCCTTGCACAGCTCGCGCTTGCTCTGCGCGAGAAGGCGGGGATTAAGGTGCGGCAGCCGCTTCGGGAATTAAGAATTAATCCGTCAACCGACGGACAGGAATTGAAGGGAAAGGAGGAACTCCTCCAGATTTTGAAGGACGAGGTGAATGTAAAAACGATTGTATTTGACGAGAGTATCCACGAGGAAGCCGTGCTTGATACGGAAGTTACGCACGAACTTAAGGAAGAGGGCGTGTTTCGGGAACTCACCCGCTGCGTGCAGGAATTGCGCCGCGATGCGGGATGCAAACCGAAGGATGTGATTGCCGTGGCGATTCATGACGGGGGCGAGGTGAAGCGCATCATTCTCGCGCGCGAAGAAGAATTCAAAGCAGCGACTGGAGCGAAAACGCTTGAGTGGGGAGGCCTCACGTCGTTTGACGCGGAGAAGGAAATGACGATTGACGGCTCCCCGGTCGTTATTCGCATTAACAAACTCTAATGTCCGTTATCGCAGAAAATCGCCGGGCGCGGCATGAGTATGGGTTTGTTGAAACCTTGGAGGCGGGAATTGAGCTTCTGGGGAGCGAGGTGAAGTCGCTCACGTCGCGCGGTGTTGACCTTTCGGGTGCGTACGCGGTCGTGCGGGGAGGGGAAGCGTGGCTTTTGAACGTTTCCATTCCGCCGTATCAGCCGAAGAATGCTCCGGCGGACTATGACGCTTCCCGCGCGCGACGACTCCTTTTGAGGCGCGAAGAATTGAGGCATTTGGTCGGCCGCACGAGCGAGAAAGGGTTGACATTAGTGCCTATTAAGTTGTATAGTAAGGGCGGTAAAATTAAGATTCTCGTCGGCGTGGGCAAGGCGAAGAAGAAGGCGGACAAGCGTGAAACGCTGAAGAAACGCGAGGCCGAACGGGAGATACGGGGGTGACAGGCTTCGACGGGGACATGTTTGCAGAGGTTGCAGCCCGAGCTGGCGGACTCGTTAAACCCGACCACACAAAAATAGCTGCCAATAAAACGGCAACTCCCGCGTTCGCATACGCGTAACGCGGCGCCGGTTCCCGACGTCTCATGGGGAATAGCCGGTGTTATACATGGGACTTTGTTCTGGAGAATCGCCTCGCGGCTCCGGGACTAAATAAAGCGGGGTCAGCCTCGCGTAGACGTGAGTCTAGGCGGGCATTGTCTACTCGGACATTAAGCGAGTAACGGTTGTAGAGTGCTTCTGTGATCGTTTCCGGATGCGGGTTCAATTCCCGCCACCTCCACTCGACGCGCCCCGCCGAAAGGCGGGGCTTGCTCGTGGCAAGCCACCGAAGCGCGTCGAGTGCCCCGAACAAAGTTGAGGGGCTATAATAAACGTGCTGTGTATTTTGTATATATGGCCAGAAATTCTATTGGGCAGCTGTATGTCGGGGTGAGTAAAAATCCTCAAGACAGGCTTGTTTACCATAACCAAGGACGCGGCGCGTCGTTCACCAAACAAAACCCTAACTACAAAATTGTTTTTCTTGAGAAGTATAGCGTGCTTGCCGGTGCTAGAAAAAGAGAAATACAGATAAAGAAATGGCGCAGAGAAAAGAAGGAAATATTGATTGATAAATATTCGGCAGGCGCAGAAACCAAACAGTGATTACTACTTGGAGTATAATGAGCGCATGTTTGAAAAAATCAGGGTTAACAGGATAATCCGCTCGCTCATCATTTCGGACTTTGTTCTCTTTTTCGCTCTCGGCCTCCTGTCGCCGATTTTTGCCGTTTTCATTCTGGAAAACATCGGGAACAGGCTTGAGGTTATCGGTTATGCCGCGTCGTGCTACTGGATTACGAGGGTTGTCATGGCCGTTCCTTTGAGCCGGCTCATGGATAAGCTGAAGGGGGAGCTGGACGAGTATTCGTTTATGGTCATCGGCACGTTTATTATTTCCATCATTCCACTTTTTTACATCATAGCTTCCGAACCGTGGCACATTTACGTTCTGCAGATAGTAAACGGTCTTGCCCATTCTATGGCCGTTCCTGCCTGGCGCATCATTTTTACGAACCACGTTGACCGGAAATCCATCGGGTTTGAGTGGTCGTTGGAAGACGTCGGCATAGGCACCGCAACGGCCGCGAGCGCCGCGGTCGGCGCTTTCGTTGCCGACCGGCTCGGGTTCAACGTTCTTTTCGGCGCCATGTCGTTTTTCGGCATCATAAGCGCATTCATCCTTCTTGTATTAAGAAAGCGGGAACGCCCCACACTCAAGGCGCTTTTGAGAGGCGAACTTGATAAGGCGCCTTTGAAGATTGATACGATCAAATAATTGATTTCCGGGCGGGGTTTACAAACCCCGCCCGTTTTAGTATGCTCACTTCAGGCAATAACCACGAGGTGAATACTTCCGGCGCGCGTCGCATCAACAAAAACATCAAGGCAGCAGAGGTCCGCGTCGTTGACGACGAGGAGAAAAACCTCGGCATCATGCCTCTCGCAGAGGCCTTAAAGCTTGCCGAGGAGCGGGGCTTAGACCTTGTGGAGATTGCACCGCAGGCCCAGCCGCCAGTCGTACGGATTTGCAGTTTTGACAAACTTCGGTACCGCGAGGAAAAGGAGGCGCGGAAAAAGCGCGGACAGCAAAAGGTGAAGGACATGAAGCACGTCCGCATCACGCCGCGCGCGGCGAAAAACGACCTTGAGGTCAAGGCGCGCAAGGCACGGGAATTCCTGGAAGCAGGTCATCGGCTTGAAGTCGGCATCTTTCTCCGGGGGCGCGAGAAGGCGAATCAGGATTTTGCGAAGCAAAAACTTGCCGCGTTCATCGCGATGCTTGGCGAAGATTGTGTTATGGCGGTGCCGCCGCGATACAGCGGCAGAGGGTTTACGACACAGATATTAAAAAAATAATCCTATGGCGAAACTATCAATCAGCAAGAGCGTGCGTAAGCGTTTGAAAATAACCGGAAGCGGGAAAGTTTTGCACCGTCCGAAGGGGCTGTGTCACGCGCGTGCAAATAAAACTTCCCAGCAAATGGGGCGAAAGAAAGGATACCGAAATGCCAAGAGTTAAGAGAGGAACCATAAAGCGCAAGAAGCGCACAAAGCTTCTCAAGGAGACCAAGGGTTTTCGCTGGGGGAGGAAGAACCGAAAGCGCCAGGCGAAGGGTGCCGCTCTGCATGCGCGAAAACACGCGTTCATCGGGCGCAAAAAGAAAAAGCGGGTGTTTCGAGCGCTCTGGAACGTGAAGATAAATGCCGCGGCGCGGGCGCACGGACTTTCATACAGCCGGCTTATGGGATTACTGAAAACACATGGCGTCGGATTGAATCGCCGGACGCTTGCTCACCTTGCTGAGTACGAGCCGAAGGAATTTGAGAAGATTGTCGGTCAGGTCACTAAGACCAGGGTTTAAACTCTGTACTTCCCTACTCAATACTCGGTATTGAGGGACCTCCAAATACCGAGTATTGAGTAGGGTCTTCCGCCCTTCAATGCTTCAGTAACTCCTCCACGATTTTTCGTTCGCCCCATGGGATTTTTGTTCCATTCGGGCCGTAGAAAAATTCCTGGCTTCCCATGCCGGTTAAAACGACAACGTCACCCTCGCCGGCGAGCGAGAGCGCTTTTTGTATTGCTTCCCTGCGGTCCGCGATTTCGTAAATTGCTTTCGGATTCACCGGCGCGTCGGCGAAACCCGCGCGTATCTCGCTTATGATGCGGAGGGGGTCTTCGTTATACGGGTCTTCGCTCGTTAAAACAATGAAGTCGGCGTAGCTTGCCGCGATTTTTCCGAATTCGGGACGTTTCCATGTATCTCTGCCGCCGCCGGCGCTTCCCAAAACAACAATAAGATTGTGCCCTTCCTTGAACCCGTAGTTTTCGCGGAGGTTCCGGTACAGTTCCTCCAGAGAGTGGGGAGTATGTGCATAGTCAACAACGACGGCAAAGGGTTTCTTTTGGATGAATTCCATTCGCCCGGGAATTCCTCTAAAGCCGCCAAGCGCTTCAACAATCGTCGTTCGCCCGATGCCCAAGGTGCGCGCAACCGCCAGAGCCGCCGCGACGTTTGCGACGTTGAAGTCGGCGTGCATCCAATCCGCGTCATATCCTTCGCGCAGTGCCTCCACAAGCTTCCAGGCATCTGCGGCGGTGAAAGGCACAAGCGTGCTTCGCGGCACAAGTGCGGCAATCTCCTCAAAATAGACGGCGTTCGGGTCGTCAGTATTTATAAAGAGGAAACGCTCTTTCTTTCGGGAGCGCTGCAGAGAACGGAAGAAATCCAATTTCGCTTCGCGGTATTTCTCAAACGAGCCGTGAGATTCAATGTGTTCGGGATGGATGTTCAAGAACACGGCGGCATCCCAATCAATAAAGCGATGCCTTTTTTGGCGAACTCCTTCGGAAGTGACTTCAATCAGTGCATGGGAGCACCCCGCATCCGCAGCATCTTTCAGAAACGCTTGGAGTTTTGCGCGGCCGGGCATGGTGTTGCTCCAGGTATTCGGCACGCTCCCTTGCCCCACCTTCATCCGTAGTGAAGAAAGAAGCGCCGTTTTTCTGCCGCTTGCTTCAAGAATCGCGTTTAAAAGTTCAATCGTTGTTGACTTGCCTTTTGTACCGGTTATGCCAATGACAAAAAGCTTGCGGCTCGGATAGCGGCATTTTACCGCCCCCAACCATGCCGCGAGATAATGGTACGGAGTTTTTAGGGGAAGCGCCTTCATGGCTGTGACTGCAGGAACTTAAGCGCGGCCTTGACGCGCTCCTCAAGTTTCGTGGGTTCCGGACCCAAGGATTGCGTGGCGCGCTGGGCGTCGCGACGCGGGTAGCCAAGACGCACGAGCACTTCTTCCACGTCGGCATCCACATCCATTGCGCGCGCCGTGCCCGTCGTGTCATGCAGGTGCAGTTTGTCGCGAAGTTCCATAATAACGCGTTCGGCTGTTTTCTTGCCGATGCCGGGAGTGCGCGTCAAGAAATCAGTCCTTCCCTCTACGATTGCCGCGGCAATGCGTTCGGGTTCATCGGTTTCCATGACATGCAGGGCCATTTTTGGCCCGATGCCGGAAACGGAAATAAGCATCTCAAAAAGCTCCCGCGAAACATCCGAAGCGAAGCCATAGAGTTCAAGGGCGGTGTCGCGGACGTAGAGGTTGCACGCCAAGGTCACTTCAGCCCCTTCGGTAAGGCGGTTCAGCGTGCGTTCATTCATCATGAGTTTAAAGCCAAAAGCCCCCGCCCGGAGAACGCAGAAGCCATTTCCTTTCTTTGCGACCGTGCCGAAAAGTTCATAGAGCATACCTTCATTATACGGTGTATAATGGGAGCATGGTAGTCGCTCTTGCTTTTCTCGCTGGGCGGTTTTTGTACCGCATTGTTGAGTTTTTGCGGCACTGGTACGTGCGGAGTACCCGCATTGCGTGGCGTTTTGTGAAGGGACTTGTGAGACAGATTGATTACCGGTTTGCGCTTATCGTTACGCTGAAGAATTTATTCCAGCCGCTGTACGGCGACTATTCGTTTTTGGGTTATATGTTCGGATTTATTTTCCGTTTCGGACGGGTTCTCATTGCGAGCACCGTTTATGCATCCATCATTCTTGCATCAGGAGCGCTTTATCTCGCGTGGCTTGCGGTCCCGCCCGCACTCATCATTGTCATGTTTCGGGGTTATGTATTGCTTAAGTAAGCGCCTCACATTCACACCTCTCGACCTTTTCGTCGCGCGCCTCGCGACATATGTGACGTATGCGGCGCTCGGCGCCTTAATGTTTGTGCTTATTGCGTCCGACCTCGTCTCTCTCAAAGCCGCCGGATTTCTTCTTGCTCTTTTTCTTGGTGACAGGCTTTTCCATGTGAACGAAGGCGACCAGACGATACGGGAACTGGAAGAGGAACGGCGCGGCAATGTTGCCCCGGCGCTTACCCCCGCATCGCACCGGGTTCTCATTCGGGCAGTGCATCGAGCGGCGAATGCCGGAGACTTTCTCCCCGAGCTCGGGCTTATGCTTCTTGGGGAACGCGACGTGCAGGAGGCGCTTCGGCGCTTGAATGTGCCGTGTGCGGCGTTTGCCGCGCTCTTCCAGGAGACCATTGGTTCAGGCGGGGCGAAGGGGGACGCGGCGACTGTTGCCGTTATGGCTTATGAAGATGCCCGCGGGGCGGGTGAGTATTTCATTGAGCCGCGCAATCTCTTTACGGCGCTTATGCGTTCGGGATGCCCGGCGGCAGAGCGGGCGCTCGTGAATTATGCACTGACTGCAGAAGACGTCGCGAATGCCGTCGTTTTCAGCAGGTATGAGCGATTCCTGCGACGCATGAAACATGTGCCGGCAACACTAGGGGGGTTTGCCCACGTGTCCGCCGGTTGGCGGAGCGAGCGGCGGCGCACCATGAACCGCGCCTGGACGGCGCGGCCAACTCCATATACAGACCTTTACGGCACAGACCTTACCGCGCTTGCGCGCCGCGAACGCGTCGGTTTTCTCATCGGGCACCGGCGCGAACTTGACGGGCTTTTACATGCCTTGGCGCGCCCCGGGAAGCCGAATGCGCTTCTTGTCGGTCCTGCAGGCGTGGGAAAAACGTCTATCATCGCGCACTTGGCATTTCGCATTGTGAAAGACGACGTACCGGAAGTTCTCTTTGACAAACGCCTTATTGAGCTTGATGTGGGAAGGGTTCTTATGGATGCGGGGACGGAAGAAGTTGCCGGGCGCCTGCGGCGCATCGCAGACGAGATTGCTACAGCGGGAAACGTTGTTCTCTTCATCCCCGATGTTCATAATCTTTTCAAGCCCATCGGATATGAAAAGGGACTTGCGCCAATAGACGTGCTCCTGCCGGTTTTTGAGCGCTCCGACGTGCCGGTTATTGCGACGAGCTTTCCTCGCGAGATGCAATTTCTTGAACGCAACAGCGCGTTCCTTGAACTCTTTGAGCGTGTTGACGTTGAGGAGGTTTCGCCGGAAGAGGCGGTGCAGATTCTCACCTACTACGCGCTCATTCTTGAGCGGGGTGAGCGTGTTTTTATCCGCTTCCCGACCCTGAAGCGATGCGTCGCTTTTGCATATCGGTACTTGCATGACGAGCCGCTTCCTTCAAGCGCAATTGACCTTTTGCGCGAGGCGGTGGCGCGAACCCGCGCTATGAGGAGAGGCATGCCGTTTGCCCAATTCCGCCCGCCTGCCGTTTTGAGCGAGGAAACGGTGTACCAGACGGTTGAGTCGCTTTCTAAAATCCCCGTGGAGCGCCCTGGCAAGGACGAGACGGAGAAGCTTCTGCATCTTGAAGACGTCATTCACGAAAGACTGGTTGACCAAGAAACGGCGGTCTCCGCCGTATCGCAGGCGCTTCGCGAATACCGGAGCGGCCTTTCGCGCCCCGGTGCGCCCATTGCAACATTTCTCTTTGTCGGGCCTACGGGTGTGGGAAAAACCGAGCTTGCAAAAATTCTTGCGCGGGTGCAATTCGGCGCGCCGGATGCGCTCGCTCGGTTTGACCTCTCGGAATATCAGGTGCGGGAGAGCATACACCGCCTTATTGGAACGCCTGACGGGGAAAAGCGCGGAGAACTGACCGAAGCCGTGCGCCGCAACCCTTACTGCCTCGTGCTTCTTGATGAGTTTGAAAAGGCACACCCCGACGTATTGAATCTTTTCCTGCAGGTGTTTGACGATGGGCGACTAACCGACAGTTCGGGGCAAACAGTGAGTTTTGAGCACACCATCATTATCGCGACATCAAACGCGCACTCCGATTTCATTAAAGAGTCGGTTGATGCAGGGAAAGAAATGAGCGAGATTGCCGCCGAGCTCACGCGGCGCCTTACGTCGTATTTCAAGCCGGAACTTTTGAACCGCTTCTCGCGCGTCGTCGTTTTCCGGACTTTGACCCAAGAAGAAATTAAAATTATCGCCACGCTCCTTGTGAAAGAAACTGCCGAAACCCTGATGCACGCCCACGGTGTTTCGCTACGCGTGGATGACGCGGCGCTTACAGAAATCGTCCGACTCGGGTTCTCTCCTGCTTTCGGCGCGCGCCCCTTGCGGCAGGTTATAAGCGACCACATCCGCAGCGGACTTGCTGACATGATTTTGCGGCAGAATGTGAAGCGGGGAGACGAAGTTACAGTGACGCACGGCGACGGAGAATTTAAGATTGAGAAAAGTGCGTAAACCGGCAACAAATCAGGACATCGCGCGCACCCTGTCGGAGATAAGCGACTATCTTGCGATGGAAGACGAGCCGTTCAGGCCTCTGGCGTACGGGCGGGCGGCGCGTGCAGTCCAGGAAATAGAGGAGCCAGTGACAGGCATTTATAAAGAAGGCGGCATAAAGGCGCTTCTTGAAATTCCCGGCGTCGGCGCTTCCATCGCGGAGAAAATCGCGGAGCTTATTGATACGGGGCGCATCGCTTACTATGAAGAACTGAAGCGCGCGGCGCCGATCCAGATGTCGGACATGACGCGCATTGAAGGTGTAGGACCGAAGACGGTGCGGAAACTATATGAAGAACTTGGCGTGAAAACTCTCACTGACCTTGAGCGGGCGGCAAAAGCGGGGAAAATCCGCGCCATTCCCGGTTTCGGAGAAAAGATCGAGGAAAACATCCTGAAGGGTATTTCTTTCGTCAAAAAAACCGGCGGGCGATTCGTCCTCGGACTCATTGAGAAAGACGTTGTGGAACTTGCCGAGCGCCTTCGTAAGGAAAAAACCGTCAGGGAAGTGACGATTGCGGGTTCCATACGCCGGCGGAAAGAGACAATCGGTGACGCAGACATTCTTGCGGTTGCCGACAACCCCGAAGCGCTCATGGCGTCATTCGTTTCACAGCCGGAGGTGACTCATGTCTACGCGCACGGAGAAACACGCTCGTCGGTGAAGCTTGTAAGCGGCATTGACGTTGACCTTCGCATTGTGCCCCGGAAGTCATACGGCGCGGCGATGAATTACTTTACCGGCAGTAAAGAGCATAATGTGGCGCTCCGCACGCGGGCGATACAGCGAGGGTATAAGCTGAATGAATACGGTTTGTTCAAACGCCTTGCAGGAGACAAGGAAGGCAAGCGCGTAGCGGGCGATAATGAGGAGGAGTTGTACCGCGCCCTTGGCATGGATTATATCCCGCCGGAACTGCGCGAAGCTCGCGGGGAAATTGAGGCGGCCGAAGCAGGGCGCCTTCCCGCTCTCATTCCATACGATTCTTTGCGGGGAGACCTGCAGGTGCAGACATCCTGGAGCGACGGGGAACATTCAATCATAGAGATGGCGCGCGCCGCATATGAGCGGGGGCTCCAATATATGGCCGTGACAGACCACACGAAGCGCTTGGCGATGACGCACGGCTTGGACGAGCGGCGTTTGAAGCACCAAGGAAAAGAAATTGACGATGCGAACCGATTCCTTGCAGGCGAAGGCATTGATTTTACGATTTTGAAGAGCACGGAGTGCGATGTGCTCCGCGACGGGACGCTTGATTTGTCCGACGAAGCGCTTGCCTCGCTTGACCTCGTCGGCATCGCCGTGCACTCGCATTTTCACCTGTCGCGCCGCGAGCAAACCGAACGCATCGTGCGCGCGATGAGAAACCCCAACGTGGACATCGTGTTCCACCCGACCGGACGGGTTTTAAACAAGAGAGAGGCATACGAGGTGGACATGGAACGCATTATTGCCGTTGCAAAAGAGACCGGTGTCGTGCTTGAGATTGACGCATATCCCGACCGATTGGACCTGGACGACCTTGCCGCGCGGCGGTGCGTGGAAGAAGGGGTGCTTCTTGTGATTGACTCCGATGCGCACCACGCGTCACACTTTGATTACTTGGCATACGGCATAGGGCAGGCGCGCCGCGGCTGGGTCGAGGCGAAGAACGTTATAAACACCCGTCCGCTTCGAGATATGTTAAAACTTTTAAGAAGGAATCGATGAAACAAATTTCATCAGGCATCATCATTTATCGCCGCACCTCGCAGGGAGTGCTTTTTCTCCTCTTGTACCACGGAGGGAAATACTGGGGTTTTCCGAAAGGAGGAATTGAAGAAGAAGAACGCGCGAAAGAAACCGCGCTCCGCGAGGTGCGCGAAGAAACCGGCATTGCGGCGCGAGACCTTACGTTTCGCCCGCAGTTTCATGCACAGGACAGGTATACGTTCAAAAGCGGCGGGGGGACAGGGTATAAGACGGTCATTTATTTTCTTGCGGAGTCGCGTAGCGCACGTGTTACGATTTCTCCGCGCGAGCACCGCGGCTACGGTTGGTTCACGTTTAAGGAGGCGATGGATACGGTGCCGCATAAGAATCTGCAGCGCAATTTGGAGAAAGCGAACGAATTCGTGAGCGGAGAGAAGAAGGGGGTATAATGCAATAACATGAAACTGTTTTTTTACGGAGGCGCAGGGGGCGTGAGCGGGGCGAATTACGTTTTGGAAATTGGCGCGGAGCGCATCATGGTTGACTGCGGCTTGTTTCAAGGGAGACGGTACGCGGCGCCGGAAAATTTTATTCCTTTCCCGTACGAGCCGAAAGACATTCACGCAGTTCTTATTACCCATGCGCATATAGACCACATCGGGCGCCTGCCGAAACTTGTTGCAGAGGGATTTCGCGGGAAGGTATATTCAACGCCGCCGACCAAAGCGTTTGCCCACGAACTTCTCACCGATTCGCAGGATATCCTCTCGCGCGAAGCTGCCGCGTGCGGAGCGGCGAGCTTTTGCGCTCCGGAACACCTTGAGCGCCTCATGGCGCAGTGGGAAACGGTGCCGTACCACAAGCGCGTTTCACTCAACGGAACGAATGCAACGTTTTTTGATGCGGGACATATTCTGGGCTCTGCTTTTGTGAAGGTGGAAGCGGAAGGGAAGTCAGTTGTCTTTTCCGGCGACTTGGGCAATTCGCCAGCTCCTCTCATCAAGGAGCGGGAGCCTCTTGCCGCCGCCGATTACTGCCTTATTGAATCTACGTACGGTGACCGCGTGCACGAGCCGCGCGGGCGCGTCATGGACCAGCTTGAAGACGTGGTTGAGGATGTTGTGCGGCGCGAGGGAACGCTTCTCGTTCCGGCATTCAGTTTGGAGCGAACGCAGGCCCTTTTGTATCACCTACAAAACCTTATGGCGAGCCGGCGGATTCCCGAGATGCCGGTTTTCTTGGACAGTCCCTTGGCCATACGGCTTACCGAATCATATCTCCGCTTCAGAGACGACCTTGATGACGAAACGAGAGCGTTTGTTGATGCGGGGAACACGCTCTTTGATTTTCCCATGCTCAAACGCACGGAAACGCACGAGGAATCGCTTGCCATCTGGAAAACGCCGTCTCCCAAAATCGTGATTGCAGGCGCTGGCATGTCGCACGGCGGACGGATAGTCAATCATGAAAAGCACTACCTTCCGGACCCGCGCACAGTTCTCCTTCTTGTGAGTTTTCAGGCTGAAGGTTCTTTGGGACGCAGGCTTGCGGAGGGTGCGGCGGAAGTCGTGATTGGCGACGAGCGCGTGCCGGTCAAGGCGACCGTGCGGTATCTTCCCGCATACTCGGCTCATGCAGACCAGCTGCAGCTTATTTCGTGGCTTCGTCCGGCGCGCTTCGCCTTGAAGCGGGTGTTCACGGTGCAGGGGGAGCCCGACAGCATGCAGGTCTTGGCGGAGAAAATCCGCGATGAACTTGCCGTTCAGGCAACGATACCCAAAGCAGGGGAAGTTGTTGAATTATAGTATGATAGAGGAGTTATGAAAACGCCGGAGATATTCAAGCCAACATACAAGATATGCATTTCAGGAGCGGCGGAAACAGGACATTGTGCTCCCGGCGCCCATGAGAAGGCGGAGCTTTTGGGTCGGGAAATCGCGCGGCGCGGATATGTTTTGGTCACCGGCGCAACGACCGGCATTCCGTACTGGGCGGCAAAGGGGGCAAAGATGGAGGGTGGCACCGTCATCGGATTTTCACCGGCATCCTCAAAGCTTGAGCACGTCAAGAAGTACAAGCTTCCTCTGGATTATCACGACGTTATTGTATACACGGGCTTTGAATACGGCGGGCGCAACCTTATTTTGGTGCGCTCGTCTGACGCCGTCATCGTTATCTGCGGCCGAATGGGGACTTTGAACGAATACACTTCCGCGTTTGAAGACCACAAGCCGATTGGAGTTTTGGAGGGGACTGGCGGAGCTGCCGATATGCTCCGCGGCATTATTGAAGAGGCGCACCGTGGCGCGGGGAAAACGGTTTTCTCGTCTGATCCCGCGGAACTTTTGGATAAGATTGCGTCTCTTGTCGCGAAAGAGGAAGGAGAGAACCACGTGAACGATGCGTAGGGGTATTCTCGCCGTCGGGATTCTCGCCGGCACGATTATCGGTGCCGGTGTCTTTTCGCTCCCGTATATATTTTCAAAGGTAGGCGTCGTTGCAGGCGTGCTTATGCTCATTTCGTTCGCGTGCCTGTACGGCGTTATACACGCCCGGTACGGAGGAGTGCTCCACGCGTTCCGCGATGGCGGCAATCCCGGTCAGTTTGCGCATTTTGCGAAGCGCGCGTTCTCGCCTCGTGCGGCGCGCTTTGCTTCGGGCATTGTTGTTGCGGAACTTGTCTTGACTCTCACGGCATACATTGTGCTTTCCGCGGGCTTTGCCGGCCTCCTCGGCGTGCCGCGCACGGTTGCTTGGGCGGTATTTTGGGCTATAGGTTCGGCGGCGTTCTTTCTCAAAACACGCGCCTTAGGGGTGCTTGAGATTTTTGGGACAGTCGGCGTGTTTCTGATTTGCGCGCTCATCGGTTTCTCTACGGACGGAGCAACGTTACCTCTTTCCCCTCGGGAAATACCCGGCGCGGCGGCGATATTCTCGTACATCGGTGCAATGATTTTTTCTTTCTCAGGCCGCCCAGCCATTCCGCATGTCGGAGCGCTTTTTGGCAGAGTGCGCATTCCGCGTCGCATCATTTTTTGGGGAATGCTCATCCCTCTCGCGTTTTATCTTATTTTCCCCATGAGCGTCCTGCGCCTTACGGACACGCCTGCTCCGGATACGGTAAGCGGTGTACTTGCGCTTTCTCCTGTAGTCGCAGTGCTTGTCGGCGTTCTCGGGCTCATTACGCTTTTCACCTCATATATTGTGATTGGAGACAATCTTTTTGAGATTTTAAAAGGGGATGTTTTCCGCGCGCCGTTTCCCGCCGCGCTCGTTGCCGTTGTATTGCCGATGGTGCTTGTCTTTCTCGGCCTTCAGAGTTTTCTCGCGGTTATCGGTATGATTGGCGGCGTGTTTTTGTCGCTTGAGGCGATGTTTGTGAATCGCATGTGGGAGAAGGCGAGCGGAGCACCGCCCTATATGCCCCTTAGCATCGCGGTGTATGTCATTTTCGGCTCTACGCTCCTGTATCACATGTATCTTGTCGGAACGATGCTCTTCCATTAGAGTTTTACCGAGCCCTCGTAGTTTAACGGATAGAACACAGCCCTCCGAAGGCTGAGATAGGAGTTCAATTCTTCTCGAGGGCACCAGGTTGACAGAACGGGTGAGAGAGTTAAATTGGGGGTAGCACACAGTTCAAGGAGGTGAGTGATGGCTACGGAGAGGACCCGCGATGGCAGTTTTATCATTATGTCGTGCGGGGGAAGGGTCTGGATGGTGAAGCACGCGACCGGCGAAGGGAAATGGTCTCTTCCCGGAGGAGGTGTAGAATCCGGCGAGCTCGCCGTTCGTGCGGCTAAACGCGAAGCTGAGGAGGAACTTGGAACGCGCGCGATGATCCAAGACCTCATCGGCGTTTTCCATAGCCGCAAGAATCCCGGCACGCATGTGTTCCTGTACGCGGGCTATGTTGTCGTGCCCGGTTCGGTCAACAAAGCCGGGGACGGAACGGAAGTGGCCGAGTGCCGGCTGTGGCTTCCGGGAGAGGCGATGCGCGCAGAGAGCGTATACCCCGCCCAGCGGCTCATGGTGCGCGCCTATGTGCGGTG
>MFKH01000002.1:22255-22777 GCA_001779505.1 Candidatus Jorgensenbacteria bacterium GWA1_54_12
GACAATTATTCTTGCCGCAGGGCGCGGCACACGTTTCGGCGAAATGACACAAGCTACGCCGAAGTGCCTTCTTAAGGTTCTTGGAAAACCGATTATTGCGCGCATCATGGACGCTTTGCCGAAAGACGATTCGAACATAATCATCGTTATCGGGCACTTGGGAGAGAAAGTGAAGCGCTTCGTGGGTGCGCGGCACGGGAGACACCCTGTTACCTATGTGGAAGCGGAACCGACTTTGGGAACCGCCGGCGCCCTACGGCATGCGCGCCATCTTTTGAAAGATACATTCCTGGTTTTAAACGGAGACGATATTGTGACGCGCGCGTCCGTTGCCGCGCTTGTGCGGCGCGCGCCGTCATTCGGCTTTATGCGCCGCCGCGCACCGGGCGCGAAGTACCGCGATGTTATTCTTGACCAAAAAGGGTGCGTGACGCGGCTTGCGAAGATACGGACCGGCGACACACTTCCCATAATCCGCGTTGCGACCGGTGCTTATGTTTTGGATGCGTCCATTTTTCGCTA
>MFKH01000002.1:22844-27912 GCA_001779505.1 Candidatus Jorgensenbacteria bacterium GWA1_54_12
CGGTGTGTGCGCGGCGTGCCTATGCCGGGAACACTTTTCATAAATAACCGCGAAGACCTTATGTTCGCCGAGGATAAGCTTAGGGTGTCAGGCGCTTCACGCCGCGGTGGAGGAAGGTGACCTCGCGGATGGCAAGAACTTATGCGATACTTTTGTGAGTCAGAAATCCATAATGGATTTCTCGCTGAAAATCTTTACTAAGGAAGGAGTGCTTATTATGGTGGCTCAGGAGACGGTTGCTCGACAGAAAGAAAGTGACGGATGGCTTTCTGCCCTGGATTTTCTCTGGCTGAAAATCACCCGTAGATGTAACCTGAGGTGCATCCACTGCTGTGCGGACTCAGGCGTCCAATATCCCCTTATGGGGATATTGCGGTGTGGCGATTGGGAGCATGTTCTTGAAGAAGGGGCTTCGCTCGGGTGCGGAACCGTCCAATTTACCGGAGGCGAACCAACACTACACCCAAACCTCATACGTCTCATCTCGAAAGCACGAGCTCTTGGTTACGGGTTCATCGAGGTTTTTACGAACGGCACATTTCTTGATGTGTCTATGCTGAAAACCTTCAGGCAGCTTGGTGTGCACTTGGCCTTCTCGATGTACGGTTCCAATGCCGAAATACACGAGAGTGTAACCCAAAAGAAAGGGAGCTTCCGGAAAATTATGGGCGGAATTCGCGGCGCGCTTGATAGCGGCATCATGGTCCGTGCAGGGATCATTCTTACAGACAAAAACAAGGACGATCTCGAAGGGACCAGAGACATGCTCACGCGAATGGGTGTCACCACAATAAGTGTTGATCGTCTCCGTAAGGTGGGTAGGGGAAATAGGTCCACTCATCACGCTTCTGGGTTCGATGAGCTTTGCGGGTCCTGCTGGAAAGGAAAGTTGCTAGTTGACCCCGATGGATATGTTTCTCCATGTCTTTTCTCCAGATTCTACTCGCTGGGGGATGCAAGAGGAGGACTTGCTCCCATCTTAAACAGCGGCCGGCTGTGGGAGTTTCGCAAGAAAGTACGAGATCAAGAAGCTTATCGCGCGAGTTGTGTGCCCAACACTTGCTCTCCGGACACGTGTTCACCCGCTGCAAGACCGTGCAGTCCGGATTGCGCTCCAGCCTGTTCACCTTGTGTGCCGGATATAAGAAGATGAATTAGTCTCTCATATCTGGCGCTCCGTAACCCGGCTCTTCGAAAGAGCCGGGGTTTTCATTTTTAACCAAGTTTTCTTGTTGCTTTTTTCTCGAGGTCAAAAATGTCTTTCACCCCGGGAGTTCCTCGCAAATATTTCTGCCACAATGGAAGAAGTTCTCTTTCCAACTTTCGCAGCATGGGGTGACCTACTTCAATTTTACCTTCATGAAAGTAAGTACCTTTTCCATTGAGTCGTATTCGTAATTCATTATCAGTTGCCAACTCGATAATTGCGTGCATAATCCTTTCATTTGAATGTTTCTTGTGAGTGAAGATGTGCAGTAGTTCATGGCATAGATAGACAATCGTGTAGTTTTTCCATTCTTCAGGGTGTCCCCAGAAAATGAGATTTTCTTTCGGGATGAACGCACCATTCGATAATTTCGGGTGGGTTATGACCACTGTGATAGTAGTACTCGGGGGTTTTATACCAGCGATGTCTTTGAGTAGTTGGATGGCATACTTTCCTTTTTGTTTCCATTCTTTTTCTACCCAAGCGCAATAGGTTTCGGTTTCTTGCAGGATTCTTTTAAACTCCTGCGTTCTCATGGCAACGCGGAAAGCACTTTCCGTCTTTTGAAAAGCGCGACCAAGCAGTTCACCACTGTTGATTTTTGCAAATGTTTCCCATCTGCTTTTGAAGATAAATAAAGGAGATGATTGCACTTTCTGCACAATCTTTACCCATCTTAAGGACGGTTTGTTGCCCCATGCTTTTTCTATGGAGTGAGCGAGTAGGTAGTATGGGTTTACCGTGAAACGCATCCTCATGGACTACGGCGTCAGGCGCTTCACGCCGCGGTGGAGGAAGGTGACTTCGCGGACGTTTTCAGTTCCCAAAAGTTTCATCATCATCCTCGCCGGCCCCATGCCATATCCGCCGTGCGGAGGACAGCCGTATTTGAAGAAGTCGAGATAGAACTGCAAGGACTCCACGTTTATTCCTTTCTCTTTCGCCTGCGCAACGAGGATATCGTAGCGATGCTCGCGCTGGGCACCCGTCACAACCTCAACCCCGTTCCAAAGAAGGTCAAAGCCCTTGGTGAGACCGTTTTTGTCGCGCATGTGGTAAAACGCCCGCGTGTCTGGTGGATATTCGGTGACGAAAATGAACTCATGCCCCCGTGTTTCCTCTGCGTAGGCACAAAGCGCCTTTTCTTCTTCGGGAGAAATGTCACCTTCCTTGTCGCTCGGTACGCCTTTCTCTTTGAGCACACGCTTCGCTTCTTTCATTGAGATTTTCGGGAAGGGGATTGCGGGAACCGCAATTTCTCTGCCGAATGTTTCCTTAATTTCTTCTCCGTAGGCGTCTTTGACTTTTTGTAGGACGAAACGGATGGTTTTCTCTATTTCGCGCATGATGTCTTTGTGCGACGAGATGTACGAAATCTCGGCGTCGTAGCCCGTGAACTCCGTTGCATGGCGCGAGGTGAATGAGGGCTCGGCGCGGAAGACGGGTCCGACTTCAAACACTTTCTCAAGGCCGGCGGCCATCGCCATCTGCTTGTAGAACTGCGGCGACTGGGCGAGGTATGCCTTGCGGTCAAAGTATTTCACTTCAAAAACCTCGGCGCCGCTCTCGCTTGCTGCGGAGATAAGTTTAGGGGAGTGGATTTCAAGGTAGCCGTGCGTGAGCCAGTATTTCCGGAATGTTGCTTCCATGAGCGTCCACACCTTGAAAATGAGCAGATTTTTCGGTTTGCGCAGGTCAATCCATCGCCAATCAAGGCGTATGGATTGGTCGGTTTCTTCGCTTCCTTTCGGGACGACGGGGATGGGAAGTTCGGGGGCGGAGAGAGAAAGAATTGTTAGTGTGTCTGCGGCAACTTCAACTCCTCCGGGAGCCTGATGCTCTTCCTTTGCGAGGCCGGCAATTTCCACAACCGATTCCAAGCTTAGTGCCGCAACCGCGTTGTCGGTTTTTTCCTTGCCTTTCTTTATGACAACCTGGATGACTCCCGAGATGTCGCGGATGATAAGGAACGTAATGCCGCCTTGGTTGCGGATTGCCTGAACGAAGCCGGCGATTTTTACCTGCTCCCCGACGCGTTTCTTTATTTCGCTGGCGTATATCCGTCTCATGGTTTCCATGATTGATTTCCGAAATCAATCATTGCTTGATTTCGATTTTGTAGAAGCGATGCTTGCCGATTTTCAGCACATCGCCATTCTTTAGAGGTGGCGTTTCGCGCGGGTCGGTTTTGAGAGTACCGTTCAGTTCAACCGCTTTTTGGTTAATGAGGCGGCGCGCGTCGCTTTTGCTTACGCTTGTTGCGATGCTAACAATCCAGAGAAGAGAGGCGTCCTTCATATCCTTCAAGATAAGAAGATTTTTGGGTTTTTCAGGCGCCGCACCTTCGGAGAACGTTTTAATGAACTCCTCGCACGCCTCTTTAGCTTTCTCCGGCGAGTGATACATGCCGACAATTGTTTCGGCGAGGAGGAGCTTTTTGTCTTTCGGATGCATTCCCTGCGGTTCGTCAATGTCGGTGAGTGTTTCAAAGTATTTCGTGAGGAGCGCATCAGGCACGGCCATGAGTTTCCCAAACATTTCCTGCGGCTCTTCGGTAATGCCGATATAGTTGCCAACGCTCTTACTCATCTTTCTCACACCGTCAGTGCCTTCAATGAGCGGTACGGTTATAACGTCCTGCTCTCCCGCCGCGGCGGGACCGAAATACCGCTGTACCCGCCGACCCATCAAGAGATTAAACTTTTGGTCGGTGCCGCCGAGCTCTACATCAGCCTTGACCGCCACCGAGTCATATCCTTGGAGGAGGGGGTAGAGCATTTCGAGAACGGAAACATCGGCATTCTCATTGAGCCGTTTTTCAAAGTCGTCGCGCTTCAAGATTTGCTGGACGGTTGCCGACTTGGCGAGTTCAAGAAGTCCGCGCACGCCGCGCTTTCCGTGCCACCTGCCGTTGTATGCCACTTCCGCGCGCCGCACGTCAATCACTTTGCTCGCCTGCGCGAGGTAATGACGCAGGTTTGTTTTCACTTCCTTTTCCGAGAGCACTTTTCTCGTTTCGGAACGGCCGGAGGGGTCGCCGATTTGGCCTGTGAAGTCACCGATGATGAGTACTGCCTGGTGCCCCGCGTCCTGGAATTGCCGGAGCTTCCGAAGGACGACGGTGTGGCCAAGGTGAAGGTCGGGAGACGTTGGGTCTATGCCGAGCTTCACGCGCAGTTTTTCTCCGGAGCGGAGGCGATGCTCCAAATGATTGTGGTCTATGATTTCCGCGACGCCGCGCGTCAGGATTTTCTGTATAAGCATTTCATCCGTTTCCGACATGTTCTTTTCAGTGTATGTGATTACGGAGTGCGTTGCAAAGGCGGGTTTTTCGTGGTTTAATGCGGGCATGTATCTTATACCAACCGTTATTGAGAAGACCCCGCGCGGGGAGCGGGTCTACGATATATACTCCCGTCTTTTGGAAGAACGGATAGTGTTCTTGGGGGGGCCTATTGTAGACAGTGTCGCAAACAGCGTGATTGCACAGCTTTTGTTTCTTGACCACAAAGACCCGAAACGGGACATCAGTTTGTATTTGAATACGCCCGGGGGTTCAGTTACTGCGGGAATGGCGATTTACGACACGATGCAGCACGTCAAGGCTCCTGTTTCAACGATTTGCGTTGGCATCGCGGCGTCTATGGGAGCAGTGCTCTTGGCTGGAGGCGAAAAGGGGAAGCGCTTTGCTCTGCCGAACTCGGAAATGCTTCTCCACCAGGTTATGGGAGGCGCCGAAGGGCAGGCAATTGAAATTGAAATTACCGCGCGACACATCGTAAAGCTGAAGAACAAGCTGAACGAGATTCTTGCCCTGCACACCGGCCAGCTCCTGAAGCGCGTTGAGGAAGACACCGACCG
>MFKH01000003.1:0-877 GCA_001779505.1 Candidatus Jorgensenbacteria bacterium GWA1_54_12
ATTTACTCGCCACCACCAATACATGTAACTACTATTGAGTAATAAGTATGCGATATCTCTCTCTTTTCCACTGTAAAAGTAGAGTGTTTTAAAAGATGAGCGCTCAACTGATCTCTTTATAGCCGAGATGAAATATCGTGGCGTAGAAGGTACCAACAACCTATATGGCGTGGGTCGCTGTGATACCAAATAAGCCAGTATTTTCCCTTGTTTTCGTACAAATTCATAGAGGGGTAAAAGTTCCTTTTGCAATTTCGGGAAAACGTTTTCCTCTGGCTTGATGTGAACTAAGTAGTTATCGATAGATGCTAGGAGTTTCTGTCTTTCTTTGACTCTCCATCTTAATAAGGGTGTTATTCTAAAAACTTGCTTTTTATTGTTTTGTTTTGCGACGATTATGCCAGCTCTTGTACTGTTTACCTTATTTGTGTTTTGTGAACCGAACTTAATACCACGAAAGATATTGTCCGGAACATTATCAAAACAATAGATGTCGATTTCACTGAAGTTGTTTAACAGTAATCGCCGTAGTGAAATGAACTTTTGGCCGTTTGTGAACGTCTGGGGTGTAATCGAAACGAATCCTAGTGAGGTCTTAATAACTCTTTCTAGGAAATAGGCGTACAGATCTTTTGCAAAACTTGTCTCAAAACGGGTATCTGGTTCTACTACAACATAAGGAGGATTTAGAATCGCGTAGTTGTACCTTGGCAAATTTTCACTAAGTAAGAAATCTGCCACTATGAAACGAGGTTTTATATTCTTGAACAGCTCGAGATCAGTTTTCTGAAAATTGATTGTTAGGATGAATTGCGCCACAAAAAGTGCTAGTTTGTCACGGTCAATCAAATAGATATTGTTCTTAAGAAAATGTTCT
>MFKH01000003.1:902-2120 GCA_001779505.1 Candidatus Jorgensenbacteria bacterium GWA1_54_12
TCAACCCATATCTTATCCTTGGGGAAAGAATGGGTCTTCTGTGCCATCGTTTGTGCTACATCATCTGGTGTAAAATATTGCCCCTCCTGTTTTCGCTTGTCGCGATCTACATACGCCAGAGAGTATTCATAAAGCGCAGAGATTTCTCCGACACTAAGATCTCTAATAAAATCAAAATTTAGAATCTTGGCGTTTCTGAATTCCTTTTCATCAAGAATATACTTCAAATCTTCCCTGTTCGTGTTTTTTATATTAGTGGCCAAAATCGAATACCAGGTTTTTTCTAAACCGAGACTGTCGAGTATAGAATTAAGATCCTGCATCGGCAGACTGTTTATTATTGACCTGTTACTCTTCATGCTTCTCACTACGGTTTGCTCTCTTATTCTCCCTCCCGTGGGGGCAAAAAGCAAGAAAAAGTTAATACAAGGTTTCGTAAACCTTGTATTAAGGAAAGCCCTCGCTGGACGTAAGTCCGGCGAGGGCATGGAGCACGCGGTCAGGCGGACGGCGGGCCGATGAGGGACATGCCCCAGTACTCGTGCCAGCCGAAGACCTTGTCGTTGGGGCCGAAGACCTGTTCCCGTCCACTGAAGAACGAAAAGTCGTTCCGGTTCGGCCAGTTGACGTAGAGCAGTGGACCGTCAAGACGGACGATTGGTCCCCGACCGCCGACGAACTTGCATTTGCCGTATGTCTCGCGGAGCGCGGCCTTGACGCACTCCGCGGCTTCTCCTTCGTACCAGCCGCCATACTGCATGAACCACACCGGGTTGTCACGGAACCGGATTGTCGTTGTTCCCGCACTCCCCGGGCCGAGAAGGGTGGTGAAGTAACTGTCAACGAGACAGAGGTTGCCGTCCCTGAACGTGAAGGTTTTGTTGCCTTGCACGTCAAAACCCTGCGCGTCCGCGTCATCGCCAATCCAGCCCTTCATCATCGCCTTGAAAAAGAAATCCCTGACGTCGGCCAGTTCAACCATTTTTGCCCCTTTCTGTGAGCTGGGGAGAGAATACAATAAAAAGGGGGAGAAGTCAATGAAGCTCCCAATGTTTCGAGGTCGGGACTCCCTCGGCAAGCGAGTGAGCACCGATCTCGGGTACGATTAACGCTTATTCAAAAGAGTGCGCTTGTAGACGTCCAGATGAGACAAAACCATTGCGGTGCCGCGAGAGACGCAGAAGAACGGGTCTTCGGCGCGGTAGGCCGCGACGCCCA
>MFKH01000003.1:2128-2700 GCA_001779505.1 Candidatus Jorgensenbacteria bacterium GWA1_54_12
CGGAAGAACGTGTCTATCTCCCGCAAAAGCGAACTCCCGCCTGACAAGATTATCCCCCGCTCCATGATGTCGGCGGCCAACTCCGGCGGCGTGACGTTAAAGACGGATTGGATTTGGTTTACGATGTCCACGAGATGCGGATTGATGGCCCCGGCTGTTTCGTCAGACGTCATCATAATGTCTTTGGGAAGGCCTGACGACACGTCCCTGCCGCGCACCTTGATTTCACGGACATTCTTTGTTTGCATGGCGGTGCCGACGCCGATTTTGATGTTCTCCGCCGTTGATTCGCCGATGAAAAGTCCGTACTTCTTTTTCACGTATTCGGCGATTGACCGGTCAAACAGCGTCCCGGCAATACGCAAGGACGACCATGCGACAATGCCGCCCAAGGAGATAACCGCAACCTCCGTCGTTCCCCCGCCGATATTCACGACCATGTTGCCCTCTGACGAATGTATGGGAATGCCCGCGCCGAGCGCGGCAAGCAGGGGTTCTTTTACCAAATGCACGTCGCGCGCGCCGGCTTCTTTTGCCGCGTTCATGACCGCACGGAACTCAGTTGACGTGAT
>MFKH01000003.1:2710-11695 GCA_001779505.1 Candidatus Jorgensenbacteria bacterium GWA1_54_12
ACGGATATGACGACATCGGGACGGAAAAAGTTAAAGCGGCCGATGCTCTTGCCGATGAAGTATTTCAGCATCCGTTGGGTGACGTAGTAGTCGGCAATGACACCCTCCTTCAAGGGTCTGTACGTAATGATGTCTTCGGGCGTGCGCCCGACCATCTCTTTTGCTTCGGCGCCGACGGCAAGAACCGTGTCGTCCGGCTTGCGGATCGCCACAACCGTCGGCTCGTTGATGATGATTCCTTTGTCAGGAGAAAAAACGAGGGTGTTTGTCGTTCCTAGGTCTATGCCAAGCTGACGCGTGAACATGGTTCGTCGCCAATCACGCGCGTTATCGCTTCCGCCACTGCTGAGGGCGCCGTGCGCCGCGGAGTCCCGGCTTTTTGCGTTCTTTCTTGCGCGGGTCGCGCGTGAAGAACCCATACGGCTTCAAGGTTTTCCGAACGTCCGGATCGTTTTTTTCCAGGGCGCGCGTCAAACCATGGCGAACCGCTTCGGCCTGCGCCATCACACCGCCTCCCCGCACCTGCACCGTCATTGCAAATCGCTTTCCCAAAACCTCAAAGGGCGCCAGAACCGTCTTGCGCTGTTTCTCAAACGGGAAGTACGCTTCAAACGCCTTCTCGTTCACTTCAACTTTCTTCTCCCGCGCGTGCGGATAGATGCGCACCCGCGCCGTCGCGGTTTTGCGCCTCCCCACGCCCTCTATGTATACTGCGTGCGTTTTTGTCATCACAGTGTTTCGCCAATCTCACGAATCTTTTCTGCAAGCGCTTCGTTTGTGAGTGCCGTATCGCCGCTTCGGCGGGGCTCATGCGTTTCACGCGGCCGACGCACCGGAAGCACCCTGCCGCTCTGCCTCACCAGGAGATGGCGTATGCACAATTCCTCCCGGCGCAGGCGGTCTCCTACCTCTTTTACCTTGTCCGTCGGAAGCTCCAAAAGATAAATCGCCATGAAGCAGGCGTCGTTTTTTTTCACCGGATAAACAAGTTCAACTTTTACAAACTCCTTGCGAGACACGTTCGTTGCGCCCGCGTCGCTTAATATGGACTGCACCGCGGCGTCGTTCTCGGAGAGGAGATGAACGGTTAAGTCGTATGCAACAGTTTTCATATACGGCAAGCACTTTATCACACCTCCCCACCCTCCGCAACAGGCGCGGGCTTTTCGGGCGCCGCGATGGGAGTAATTGCTCCCTCGGGGAGGCCGCGCAGGCCGGTGCCGGCAGGAATGAGCTTGCCAATGATGACGTTCTCCTTCAGGCCGCGCAGGTGGTCAACTTTCCCCTCTATCGCGGCGTTTACGAGGACACGGCTTGTCTCCTGGAACGATGCCGCAGAGAGGAAGCTCTCGGTCGACAGGGCAACTTTGGTCACGCCCAACACTCTCTGCACCGCCTTTGCCGTCGCGCCGCTACGCGCCTTGATTTCTTTGTTCATGTCGCGGAGCTTAAACTTGTCAACCATTTCCCCCTGCATATATCCGGTGTCGCCCGGTTCCGAAACGGCGACGCGTGAAAGCATTTGCCGAACCATAATCTCAACGTGCTTGTCGTGTATCAGGGTTCCCTCCGGAATGTAAATCCTCTGCGCTTCGTTGATGATGTACCTCTGAAGCGCCTCCACGCCGCGGTACTTCAGTATCTCACGCAAGTCCAAGCGCCCCTCCGAGAGCTCCTGGCCCTTCGTAATGGGTTCACCCTTCTTTACGAGAAGCCGCGCGTTCTTTGCAACCGCATATTCATCGGGGGTCTTCACTCCCTCACGCGCTATCTTTATGATATGCAGAAGGTCTTTCTCCTCAATGTCGGAAACAACGCCGTCGGTTTTCGCCATTGCCGCCTTGCCCTTCGGTATCCGCGCTTCAAAAATTTCTTCAACGCGGGGCAAGCCGTGAGTGATGTCAATTCCCGCAACGCCGCCGACGTGGAAGGTTCGGAGCGTCAGTTGGGTTCCCGGCTCGCCGATGGACTGTGCCGCCACAATACCGACCGCCTCACCCTCTTCCACCGGCGCTCCCTTCGCCAGGTCAAGCCCGTAGCACTTTGCACATACGCCGTGAGCGACTCGGCACGCAATGGGCGACCGCACCTTAACCGATGCGATATCGGACTTTTCAATCACTTCCGCCGCCTCGCGGCTTATAATCGCTCCCGCTCTGACAACTATTTTCTTTCCGATCTTCACGTTTTCCAAACTCGTCCGCGAATACAGGCGCTCGCTGAAGCGGTATCCGTATTCGTCGCCGTCGATGCGGAACACTTCCACGCCCTGTTTTGTTTTGCAGTCGCGCCCGCGGACGATAATGTCCTGTGCCACGTCAACGAGGCGCCGCGTGAGGTATCCGGCAGAGGCGGTTTTTAGTGCCGTGTCGGTCAACCCTTTGCGCGCGCCGTGCGTTGAGATGAAGTATTCCAAAATGCTCAATCCCTCGCGGTAGTTGCCGCGCACCGGCAGTTCAATGACTTCGTTCTGGGGGTTTGACACGAGTCCCCGCATGCCAACCATCTGGTTCAATTGCGACCAGCTACCGCGCGCCTTTGAGTTGATAATCGCGTAAATGGAGTTTCCTTTGTCGGCGCGGAGACGTTCCGGCGAAAGCTTACCGATTTCATCGCGCGCAATGGTCCACGCCTCAATGACCCGGTCCCGCCGCTCGGCATCGGTCAAAAGCCCTTCTTCAAATTCGCCTTCAATGCGAGCCACTTCTTCTTCTGCCTTCTTCACGATGCGCCCCTTTTCAAGCGGAGGCAGTGCGTCGGAGACGGCAAGCGAAACGCCCGAGACGGTTGAATATATGAAACCTATATTCTTTATCCGGTCCAAGTATTGCGCTGCACGGCGCACCCCGACGGATTCAATCGCCGTCGCGATGACTTTTTCAAGTTCTTTTCTTCCCAATCGCTCGTTTACAAACCCCGCCTCTTCCGGCAGGACGTCGTTGAAGATGATGCGGCCGCAGGTTGTTTCTATAATCACGCCATCATCCATGCGCACTCGTACCGGCACGCGCAAACCGACGACGCCGAGTTCGTACGCCAAAAGCGCTTCCGTGCGGTCGGCAAACGTTTTCGGTTCCCCTTTTCCTTCTTCAAGGTCTGTCAGGTAATACACGCCCAAAACGGCGTCCTTGGTCGGCGACACAATCGGCTCCCCGTTCGCCGGTTTCAGAAGGTTCGCCGAGGCGTCCATAAGTTCCCTGCTTTCGTACTGCGCTTCGGCAGTCAGAGGGAGATGCACCGCCATTTGGTCGCCGTCGAAGTCGGCGTTGAACGCCGTACACACGAGCGGATGTATGCGAATGGCAAGGTCTTCGTTCAAAACCGGTGTGAATGCCTGAATACCCAGGCGGTGCAGGGTCGGCGCGCGGTTCAGGAGTACCTTCTTGTTCTTGATGACTTCTTCAAGCGCCGCCCACACGTCCGACACGCCCTGCTCAATGATGCGGTTCGCCTGCCTGATGTTAAAAACAATGCCGCGCTCAATGAGTTCGTGAATAACGAAGGGACGGAACATTTCAAGCGCAAGGTTCTTGGGCAACCCGCACTCGTGAAGTTCCAATTCCGGGCCGACAACGATGACCGAGCGCGCGGAATAGTCAACGCGCTTGCCAAGCAGGTTCCGGCGGAAGCGCCCCTGCTTTCCTTTCAAGAGGTCGGTCAATGATTTCAAGGGACGCCGGCGGCCGCCCATCATCTGGCTCCCCGGGTGCTTGGAATTGTCTATCAAAGCGTCTACCGCTTCCTGAAGCATGCGCTTCTCGTTCACCACGATAACATCGGGAGAGTTCAGTTCTATGAGGCGTTTCAGGCGGTTGTTGCGGTTAATGACACGGCGGTACAGGTCGTTCAGGTCAGCGGTTGCGTACCGCCCGCCGTCAAGCGCAACCATCGGGCGCAATTCCGGCGGCAGAACGGGGACGACGGTCAGTACCATCCACTCCGGACGCACGCCGGACTCAATCATTGATTTTACAAGCCGCAGGCGGCGGACAAGCTTCTTGCGCCGTCCGGCATCATTCGTTGCCTCAAGCTCTTTCTCCACCTCGTTTGCCGCCTTTCGCAGGTCAATGCTCTTCAAAAGCTTCAAGACCGCCTCGGCGCCCCGTCCCGCTTCAAATACCTCGCCGAAACGTTCCGAAAGACGATAGTACTCGTCGTGCGAGAGGAGCATGCCCGGGCGAATCGTTTTCAAAATCGTCTTGCGCTGATTCCACAGGCGGTAGAGCTTGTCTTCGTCCGCTCCGTCCTGCTTCTTGAGCGTTCCATATTCCTCGTCAACCGCCTTCAATGCCGCCTTGCGTCCTTCTTCGTCAACCGTCGTCACGATGTACGCCGCGTAGTACACGACACGTTCCAGCTTCGGCACCGACACGCCCAAGAGCGTGCTCAATTTGCTCGGCATCGTGCGCAGAAACCAAATGTTCGCGACCGGCGCGGCAAGTTCAATGTGGCCCATCCGCTCGCGCCGTACGCTTGAGTGCGTCACTTCAACACCGCACCGCTCGCAGACAATGCCCTTGTAGCGCACCTTTTTGTATTTGCCACAGTAGCATTCAAAATCGCGCGTGGGACCGAAGATTCGTTCGGAAAACAGGCCGTCTTTTTCCGGCCGCTGGGTGCGGTAGTTTAAGGTTTCGGGCTTCGTCACTTCTCCCTGCGACCACGAGCGGATCTCCTCAGGCGATGCTAGGCGAATGGAGAGATAGTCAATGTCGCGGATATTCAACATGCTTTTGCGGGTTACGAGTTACTATCTTTTGTCTCTTTCGTCTCTCCGTCCTTTTGGTTGCTCCCATAGGTAATGTTCATGCCGAGGGATTTTAATTCGTTGATAAGCACGGTAAACGATGCCGGAATTGTCGGCTTCTTAATTGACTGGCCGCGCACGATTGCTTCAAATGCCGATGCTCTTCCCATGACGTCGTCGGACTTAATCGTGAGCATTTCCTGGAGCGAATGCGCCGCCCCGTATCCTTCAAGCGCCCACACTTCCATTTCTCCAAAGCGCTGGCCGCCAAGCTGTGCCTTGCCTCCCAAGGGCTGCTGGGTAATCAAGGAGTACGGGCCGGTGGAACGCATGTGGATTTTGTCTTCCACCAGGTGATGAAGCTTCATCATGTACGTGTAGCCCACGGTGACCGGTTCCGGAAACGCTTCGCCGGTCAACCCGTTGAAAAGCTTCACCTTGCCGCTCTGCGGCAATCCCGCCGCCTCAAGTTCACGGCGGATATCTTCTTCCGAAGCACCGACGAAGTTGGGCACGATGGCGCGGTAGCCGAGCTTCTGCGCCGCGAAGCCGAGGTGTGTTTCCAAAATCTGTCCGAGGTTCATGCGCGAGACGACACCCAATGGATTCAGAATGACGTCAACCGACGTTCCGTCTTCTAGGAATGGCATGTCTTCAACCGCCTGTATGCGCGAGATGACTCCTTTGTTGCCGTGGCGCCCCGCCATTTTGTCGCCCGCTTTGACGCGGCGGAGCTGTGCCACTTCAACCTGAATTTTCTTGATAATGCCCGGTTCCAGTTTGTCACCCTTCTCGCGGGAGAAAATTTTGACGCCGATAACCCGCCCGCGTTTGCCGTGCGGCAGGGTGAGCGAACTGTCTTTGATATCGCGCGCCTTCTCGCCGAAGATGGCGCGGAGCAATCGTTCTTCCGGCGTGAGTTCCGACTCGCCCTTCGGCGAAATTTTGCCGACCAAAATGTCGTTCTCGCGCACTTCCGCGCCGATGCGCACGATGCCCTCCTCGTCAAGATTGCGGAGTTTTTCTTCCGACACGTTCGGGATGTCGGGTGTTGTCATCTCGGGGCCGAGCTTCGTGTCGCGCACGGGGCATGCATACGTTTCAATGTGGATGGAGCTGAAGCGGTCCGCCTCGGCGACGCGGCTTGAAATAATGACGGCGTCTTCAAAGTTCGCTCCCTGCCAGGGCATAAAGGCGACGAGAAGGTTTTGTCCCAAAGCGAGAACTCCCCGGTCGGTCGCCGACCCGTCGGCAAGCACGTCTCCTTTTTTCACTTTCTCACCCGGTCCTACGACAGGGCGCTGAGAAATGCACGTGGAATCATTGGAGCGGCGGAATGTGATGAGCGGATACTCATCGTCTCCACGCTTCGTGCGCACGACAACCCGGTTGCCGTCTACCGCGTGAACGACACCCGCCTCGCGGGCAAACACATTCTGCCCCGCGTCGCGCACAATAATTTCTTCAAATCCGGTGCCAACCAAAGGCGCTTCGGGCTTGACCGGCGGCACTGCCTGCCGCTGCATGTTACTACCCATGAGCGCGCGGTTCGCGTCATCGTGTTCAAGAAACGGAATGAGCGCCGTGGAAAGCGACACGAGCTGGCTGGGCGATGAGTCTATAAAGTTCACGTCTTCCCGCCTGCACTTGCCCGCCTTTCCTTTGACGCGCGCGGCGACTTCCGCGTCGCGAATATGTCCCGATGCGTCAAGCACCGTGTCGGACTGCACGATGTTGTAGCGGCTTTCTTCAAACGCATCCAGCCATACCACTTCGTTTGTAATGACTCCCGCTTCAACTTTGAAGTATGGCGCTTCCATAAAACCCAGGTCGTTCAAGGCCGTCTGCGTCGCCAAAGAACTCACCAGTCCGATGTTCGCACCTTCCGGCGTTTGTATGGGACAAATCCGTCCATAAAACGAGGGGTGCACGTCGCGCACTTCAAAGCCGGCACGCTCGCGAGTCAATCCTCCGGGGCCCATCGCCGAGAGCCGGCGCTTGTGCTCCAACTCCGCCAATGGATTTGTCTGGTCCATAAACTGCGACAATTGGCTCCCGGCAAAGAAGCTCCTCACAACAGATGAGAGCGCTTTGTAGTTTACGAGCTTCGAGGGCTGTATTTCTTTGCGGTCAATCGTTGACATCCTGTCCTGCACCGCCCGCCTCAGACGGGCGAAGCCGACGCGCATTCGCGATTGCATCAGTTCCCCGACGGCTCGCACGCGGCGGTTGCCCAAGTGGTCAATGTCATCCGGCTCCGCTTCGGGGTCGTTATTCAAACGGATGATTTCGCGTATGACGGCGACGAGGTCTTCGCGCCGCAGGAGTCCCTCGCCTCCCGTGAGCCCCAAGCGCTCGTTCAGCTTGTATCTACCGACGCGGTGCAGGTCATAGCGGTCGGCATCGTTAAAGATGGGGTGAATGAGCCCTTTGGCATTTTCCGCACTCGCGACGTCCGAGGGACGGAGCGCGCGGTAAATACCCATATATGACGTTCCAACGTCTTTCGCCTCGTCGCGCTTTAAGGTTTCCTGTATAAAACGTGTTTCTCCAAGGTCAATGTCGGCAAATGCCTGCACAATGTCTTCCTCGCGCTCCATGCCGAAAATGCGCAAGAGCTGGGTTACCGGCACTTTGCGCTTGCGGTCTATCTTCACGCCTAAGAATCCGTTCACGCCGGTTTCAAACTCAAGCCACGAACCCCTGTTCGGGATGATCTTCGTGCCGAAAAGTTTTACCCCCCGCTGAACCCGCGCGCTGAAGTACACGCCCGGCGAACGCAGGAGCTGGCTTACCACCACGCGCTCAACGCCGTTAATAATGAATGTTCCCCGCTC
The DNA here is from genome assembly GCA_001779505.1 of Candidatus Jorgensenbacteria bacterium GWA1_54_12. Classification (GTDB taxonomy): domain Bacteria; phylum Patescibacteriota; class Minisyncoccia; order UBA6257; family GWB1-50-10; genus GWA1-54-12. The sequence goes on from MFKH01000003.1 coordinate 10,295, forward strand.
GGTCATGACGGGAAAATCGCCGAGATATACGTCTTGCGTCATCTCGGAGCCGTCTTCCTTGTCAACCAGGCTCACTTCAACCCACAGCGGAGCTTCGTATGTTTGGTCTTTTATGCGCGCCTGCTCTTCGGTGTACTTCGGGTCATCAAAACGATATTCCTTGAAGTACAACTCAAACAGTTCCTCGGCGTGGTCCTTAATCGGCGATATCTCGTCCAAAAGTTCCCGAATGCCCTTTTTCAAAAGCCAGCCGTATGAGTCATGCTGGATTCTCGTCAAATCCTCGGCGCGAAACGCCGGGCCGTTATATGAAGAAAATGTTTTTGTTTTGAGCAGCATGTGCGTGTTTACAAATAGCGTGCGCGGTTCACGTTGTGCTCTTCAAGCGTCTGCGAAAATATTGTTTCTCCGGTCGCCCGCGCCGAAAGGTAATACCAGTACGGCGTCGCGAGCGGGGTCACAACCGCTTCCAGCGCTTCTACGCCGGGGTTTGCAATGGGCGTGGGGGTCAGCCCCCGCGATGCGTATGTGTTGAAAGGAGAGGATGTTTTTGTGTCGTCCCGCCCAATCTGAACTGCCGCGCATTCCAAAAACGCTCCGTTGCATTTTGCGAAACTCACCGTTGCGTCAACCTGCAGAGGCATGCCCACATCAAGGCGCTTCAGAAAGATTCCTGCGATAACTTGCCTGTCTCGGAGCTTTGGCACTTCCCGTTCCACGAATGAAGCGAGAATGAGCTTCCCGTACCATTCCGGTTCGTCTTTCACGATTGGCCATGCTTTCTTTACAAAGTTTTGGAGCATCGCGCGCGCCACGTCTTTTCCCGTCGTTCCGGGCTCAAAGCGATATGTGTCGGGGAACAAAAAACCTTCCAAAGACGGCAATGTGTCCAGGAAGGGAAATTCGTCAATGAGTTCCGACGGACGCAGTGAGGCAAGCGTTCCCGCTTTCAGTATACCCGCACTCGCGAGAATCTTGTCAGTATCTTTTACCGTTGACCCCTCGGGAATAACAACGGCAATATCGCCCGTTCCACCGGATGACAGGAGATGCACGATTTCCGGCACGGAGAAAGCCGGCGACAGCGTGTATGTTCCGGGTTTGAATGTGTGTGCGCGTCCCATGAGGAGTGAATAAACTTTAAAGATGGTAAGCGACTTCGTCAGATTCTTTTGTGACAGTTCTGCCGCGATGTCACGAAAACTTGTTCCACGTTCTATCGTGACGGTTACAGACGTTCCTCCTTCACCCACTGGCTGCAAACCGTAAAAAAAATATCCTATTCCCATAAGGAAGAGAAACGCAGCCGCAAGCCCGATGAAAAAACGCGTGCGCGCCATCGTGTCCTCGTTTTTAGGAGGTTACCCTAATACGCTCAATCATACTGATAAGCACAGCAGA
>MFKH01000003.1:11745-25669 GCA_001779505.1 Candidatus Jorgensenbacteria bacterium GWA1_54_12
GCTAATGCCGATGACGGGAACGATTCCTATCGCGGAGCCGATGTTTATGAAAAAGTGGATGAGAAAAAACAGTCCGCTCCCCAGACACGCAAACTTCAAATCATTCCGCTGCGCCCGTATTCCGACAATCGCTATTCTAATGAGAAGCAGGATGTATGTCAAGATAAGAACTGTTCCTCCTAAGAGTCCCCACTCTTCAACGAATGCGGCAAAGATAAAGTCAGTGTGTGCTTCGGGGAGAAATCCAAGCTGAATTTGCGTACCTTTGTCAAACCCCTTGCCCAAGAATCCTGCCGAGCCGATGGCGATTTTTGACTGTATCACGTTGTAGTTTACGCCCAAGGGGTCGCGCTCTGGAAAAAGAAACCCCAGAATGCGTTCTTTTTGATAATCTTTGAAAACGAAAAACCACAGCGCAAGAAGAAGAACAAGACACACAAGGACTCCTGCGAGAAGGCGCTTCTTGTTAACCCCGACAACCATAATGAAGCCGAACCATATCCCGGCAAGAACGAGAGCCGACCCCATGTCCGGCTGGAGCGCAACGATAAGAGTCGGCACGAGCGCATAGAAAAGTGAGGCGGCAATGTTCTTGCCGCTCCATGCGGCAACGTATCGGCGTGAGAAAAAACTGGCGAGTATAACGATGAGGCCTATTTTGGCAAGTTCGGAGGGTTCAAACTGCTGGCCGCCTACCACAATCCAGCTCCGCGTGCCGCGCACCGCAGACGAGAGAAAAAACGGCACGACGAGAAGCGCCGTGGAAAGCCAATAAAGCCCGTGCCGGAACCAGCGCTGGGTAAAGAGCCACTCCCACGATACGAAGCCGCCCGCAAGAATGATAACGAGAGCGATTCCCCAAAACACCGCCTGGCGAACCGCGATTCCCGCATCAATGCTCGTCAGGGTCACCATGCCCATAACGCCCAAAAGCGCTGCGGCTCCCAAGAGCACCCAGTCAAAACGGCCGAGAATGCTTATTCCGCTTCTACTCCCCCGCATGTGCAATTATCTCTGTTTTTTCTCCACTCACTCTTTCCGTAAACTCACCGCTCTTTGGAAAAGTCACCGTGAAACTCCGCACGGCACCCGCTGGAATGTCTTCTTCTGTTCTGCTCGCGAAAACCGGAAACTCATTCTCGGTTTTGAGGATTGCGATAATCTCAACGTTCCGCAGAGGAAAGAGTCCCCTGTTCTCCACGCTTCCTGTGACGACGGCGCTCCCGTCGCTCCCGATTGCGGTCTCCGCTTCCCCCACTGCTACACTGGGTAGAGAAAGTGGGTCATGTGCTTCCCATTCCGTGGAGAGCACGAAAACCGAGGCATTTGTATCTCTATCCGCGTCGTGCCTCAATACATACATGTGCGCGGGGCTCTCGGGATAAACAATGAGCGTTCCCGTCGTTTCATGCGTCTTTATGCCGGAAGAAGTAAAACGAACTTCGTACGTCACGCGCGCGCGATATCCTTCGTTCGGATTCGTAAGGCGCGCAACAACGGCAACGTCGCTCCCCAGTTTCATGAACCGGACGTTCTCCGCGGTTACCTGCTTCAATCCGCGCAGTTCGCACGGCGCGCACGGCCCGCCGCAGTCAACTTCAGTTTCCCCCTGATTGCGCCTTTGGTCGGTGCAGGTCGGGGCGGGGCGCAGCGAATTCGCGTACCAAAGCCAAAAGATGCCCGCGAAAATAGCGAGATAAAAAGCGCCGTATAAAACCTGTTTCAGGCGCCGCGGCATATTTCTCCAAACTCCTCTGCATTCAAGCTCCCACCGCCCACCAGAAGCCCGTCTATTTCTTCGCGATTAAGAAAATCGCCCGCGTTGCCGGAAGTAACGGAACCGCCGTATAAAACGGGGATTGGTAATCGGTAACTGGTAACAAGGGATTTAATGAGCGTTATCATCTCCGCGGCGTCACCCGGCGTCGCATTATTGCCGGTGCCGATTGCCCAGACGGGCTCGTAAGCGATGATACCTTCAAACACCTTGTGTTCGATAACTTCCAATTGCTTTCCCACAAACTCTTTCGCGGCTTCCATGCCGCGCTCCCGTACGTCCGCCGGCTCGCCGACGCAGAGAATCGGCGTCATTCCCGCCTCAAGAACTGCGGTGAGTTTCCTCCCGACAATCTCGTCCGTCTCGCCGAGCGCCCTCCGTTCGGAGTGCCCCACGATAACATATGCCGCACCAAGATTTTTAAGTTGTGCCGGAGAAACCTCTCCCGTGTAGGCGCCTGCCTTTTCCCAAAACACATCCTGCCCCGCAAGCTTTACCTTTCCCCCATACAAGGTTTCGTAAACCTTGTATAGAAAGATAAAGGGGGGAGCCAGCACAACCTCAACGTTTTTGTTAAACATCGGATGTTTAACATGCTCCGCGACAGCCCGGGCAAGAGATACGGCTTCCTCTACGGAAGGAGGATTCATTTTCCAATTGCCGACGATGATTTTTTTCATTCCAGTTATTACCGGCGAAGCCGATTGACTATTTCTTCTTCCACTTCCACGCGCGGAGCGCCATACGCTTCCTGCGAAGCTCTCAAGAGTTCCGCGGCGACGCCCGCATCGGTCTGCGGCATCGGGAATGTGCGTATGTTAAACGGGTCCGTCGTTTGTCCCCTCAAGAGCAGTTTCACGTATGCGGAAAAGTTATCAATGTTCACCAGGTCTTCAACCGCGAGGAATGGTTCAAACTGCTTTATGAGAACTTCCGCGTCTTCTGCTCCAATGCGGAACGAAATCATGGACCCGACGTTGCCGAAAACCGCTTTGCGTATCGGTTCGCTCAACTGCCCGATAAACTGGTGCGCGATCGTAAGCCCCAGGCGGTATTTGCGCGCTTCCGACAAGATGGCGGCAACCGACTCGGTCGTCACATTCTGAAACTCATCAATGAACACGCTGAAGTCACGCCGTTCCGATTCGGGCATATCCGCCCTGCTCAAGGCGGCGAAGAGAAGTTTTCCTACGATAATCATTCCCAAAAGCCCCGCATTCGCCTCGCCGATTTTGCCTTTTGAAAGGTTGACGAGGAGTATTTTTCCTTCGTCCATTACCTGCCGCGCACGAAACGCGGAGCGCGGCTGGCCGATGATAAGCCGCATGTAATCGTTGGCAATGAAGTTGTTGAACTTGCTCGTTACATACGGTGCGATGTTTTGGAGCGCCGCTTCGCCGCCCGCCTTTATCGCTTCTTTTTCCCAGAAATCAATGACCGTCGGGTTCTTGATACGTGCAAGGAGGCGCTTTCGGTATTCGGCGTCGGAGAACACCCGCGGCACTTCCATCAAAGTCGCCGGCTCTCCCCCTTCTTCCGCCGCGCTCTCCATAAGAAGTAAAAGGGCATTTCTCATGTATTGCTCGAACATCGGCCCGCCGGTCGTTTTCAAATCGTAGAGCTTGTTGAAGATGCTCATCATCTCGTTCACGATGAACGTTTTCTCCTCCGGATGTTCCTTCCGATATTCCAGCATGTTCATGCCGAGGGGCCGGTCAAGGGCGCCGGGGTCAAAAAAGATAACGTCTCGCCGCCGCTCGCGGGGAATGAATCCGGCAACGTGTTCCACCAGGTCGCCGTGCGGGTCTATGACCGCAACTCCCTTGCCGCGCATCACATCGCTCAAAATGGCATTCACGAGAAGCGTTGATTTGCCGGTTCCCGTTTGGCCGATAACGTACAGATGCCGCCGGCGGTCCTCGTCGGGCAGATACACTTTCTTGCGCTCGCCGCGATAAACTGTTTCTCCTAGGAGCGTTCCGTCGGCAGGGAGTTCGGGAGGCGGCGGAAGCTGGCGCGCCCGCACGACTTCAACCCGCGGCGTTTCTGTAAAGGCTGTCGGCATGTGGCAAATACTCGCCAATTCTTCGGTATTCAGCGTCGTTGCACTTCCCATATCAAATTCACGGAACACGAACTTCCGCGCGATTGCCTTGACTCCCCGCGCTTTGACAACATCAAAGCGGTTCCTCTGCGGCGCTTCAAATTGCGCGAAACCCGATGCGATGCCTTCAAAAAGCGTTTCTGCCTCGCTCGGAGACGGAGCCGAAACGAGGATGCGGACATTAACCGAGAGGAGCGGCTTCTTGAGCTTCAATTCAAGAGCGCGCGCCAGGTCTTCGTTTATCTCCGGCTCTTTCTCCGCGCGCCCGCTTGCCTTCATCCCCGAAAGCGTTTCAACCACATCTCCTACAAATCCTTTCTTCGGCACTTCCGGCTTTTTGCCGCCCCGCACATTTACCAATGCCTGTGCGAAACTTTTTCTCACGTTTTGCGGAGCTTTCTTTATGACTATCTGAAGCGCCGCTCCCTCGCCTACGGCGTCAACTTCAGAAAAGCCGCCGATAATCGCCGCGAAGGTGTCTGTTTTCGTTTCTGCAAACGTTTGGAGCGGAACGTACAATTCCGCGAGGCGGGCATAACCTCCCACGACCGCGCTCTCGTCGTGAAACACGGAATAGTCGTCGGCTTCTTCAACCAAGGCGTCGTTCCAAAGGGCTCGCACCCGCCGTGCGAAAATGTCTCCCATCTTTGCCGGCACCGCGGCATAGAAACGAATGGTTTCTCCAATGTGCGGCACCGCAACCTCAAAAACGACCGGTCCTTCCATGTCCGCCGCCGCGGCAAAAAGCGCCTCGCTTACGGCTATTTCGCTAACCAGTTCCTTTCCCTCGCGGTGCTCTCGCGGGAATTTCAAAAGAAAAAGTTTCATCCTCAAGCGCCCGATGCGCGTCACGCGAACCCGCCGGAGCCACAGGACCGTCCCGAGGGTTCCTGCGAGCGCGAGCGCGACCATAAGGAGCCACGTTATCATCCCTGTTTGCTTTTCATGATTCTCACGAGCGCATCATGAAAAGCATCTTGGACGAATGGGTCTCTGCCGCGCGACGCCCGAAGCGCCCGTCCCAACCCCTTTTGCAATGCCAGAGTAACGAGCTCCACTACTTCCGCGCGCGTTTCCGGCGCAACCTCTTCGCGCCCCAGATATTCAGGAAGATATGCTTCGTATTCCATGCTTCTTATTATGCCACGTCTCTTACAGCCCTTCTATCCTGAATGAGCCGACGCTCCCCGCATCAATGTCGGTTGAAGAGGTAAACTTATTCGTCTTGTCTGTCACCGTGCCCGTTTCTCCGGCACCTCCGCTCCAATCTGACTGCTGGAACGCTTTGTTCTGCCAGCGCGTGAGATACACGGGAAGCACAAATGACTGGCCGCCGCTCCGTGCTTCCCATTCCATAACCGAGGTCATCTTCTGCGTTGACGGGTCATTTACCTCACCGCCGTCGCACGGCGAAACGCCCGCTATGGCATAGTCGGAATCGTTTGTGCGGCAGACGTTTTCCACATAAAAGTATCTTGTGAAGAATATTGAGTCATACAGATGATTCACTTCGTCGGCCGAGAGCGCGCGGTCATACACACGCACGTCGTCAACTCTGCCGTTGAAGTAGTATGTCGTGCCGTCGCGTTTCCCGATAATGATGGGGTTCGCGCTCGCCGTGGGGTCGCCTACATATGCATCGGTGCCCAAGAGCATGCCGTTTTGGTAAAACGAGAGCGTATCGTCGCTTGCGGTTCTCACGACCGTGATGTGCGTCCACACGTTCTCCGGCGCGGAGAGCCCTTCCGGCTCGGCAATTTCTTCCCACGTGCCGTCGCCCTGAAAAAAGCTTACGGCGCAGTTTGACTCCAAAAGCAAATCAAATTCGTTGTTGTACGCCTTGCTCACGATGCCCTGACGCCCGGCGGCGCAGTTTGTCGGATACATCCACACGGCAAGCGTCATGTCACCCGTCGCCTCTAGGGTTGACGTGCTCCCAATTGTCACGTATTTGTCGGTGCCGTTGAAGTTCAGGCATATTCCCCCCTTACAACCCGTCGTGAGCCGTTCCGGGGCATTTGTGAGCACGCCGGTGTTTTCTCCGTCGGAATAATCGTATGTGGCCGTACTCGTTGCCTCGTCCAGTTTCCAATGCCCCACAAGGCCCGTTCGTATATCTCCCTCGGTTATTCCCTCTTTCCCTTCCAGGGCAATAATGACGCTTGAGGTTGCGAGGAAATAATAGGTCGTTGACGAACCGTGCGTCAGTCCCGTTATGTTGTGCCAGTCGCCTTCGGTGAATGCCCGGCCGATTTCCGCAAAATCCTGCGACAGGACGGTTGCCGTCTGCTGGGTTTGCGTCGTTGTTCCCGACTGAAGCACGACGATGACTGCCGCGCTCGCTCCGCCAATGATAATGGCACCCAAGGCGAGAGCGATGACGATTTCAACAAGAGATTGGCCGGCGCTCCTCTTATCTAAGGTCATTGTAGTGCGCCTTAATCTCTTCGCCCGATAGGGCGCGGTTGTAGATGCGGACGGCGTCAATTTCGCCGTTGAATCTTGACGCGCAGTCATTGCCGCGGCATCCGATTTTCATGCTCACCGTGCTGTCGGGCGGGTCAATGGTTGCGGCGCCGTTCGTGGCTTCGGCAACGCCGTTCACGTAACAGACAAGTGTGTCGGTCACACTGTCAAAAGTAGCGGCAACGTGGTACCACGTGTCTGCCGCAATCGTCGTAAGCGTTGCTCCGCAATCGTTGATATCTCCTCCACTTACAACGAATGCGGTGAGTTTGTTGTCGGCTCCGATTCTCATTCCATAATTTCCCTTGTCAGCAGTCCAATCATACTTTTCCACGATTGAATGCTGAACGCCGGTTGTCCCACGCCTGATCCATGCGGAGAGCGTCCATGCGGCCGTTGGGTCAACGGTTGATGAATCCGTCACGGCAACATTATCGTCGGACCCGTCGAAGCTCAAACATCTCCCCGCGCGGCAGGTTGATGTTGCCGCCCACGTTGGACTCCCTTCAAGGGTTCCGGCATTGCCGTTCCCCGAATTGTCATATGCAGACGTCCCCGCTCCCTCGTCAAAATGCCATACGCCTCCGACACCGTGCTCCGTGCGCACCGACACGCGCCCCAAGGACCCCACGACAACTTCTCCCATAATGCCGATGTTGCTCTGGTGCACGATGGTAAACGCCTTGTTGAATCCCGCCTCTCCTGTTACGGGGTCAAAGGCAATGTCCGTCGCGCGCCCTTCCGCCGGTTCGCCGAACTCCACGCGCCGCCTGAAATAGTGCGTGTTTTTCACTCCGCCCGGCGCATAGGCCGCGCCGGTATACACCAGGTACGAATCGGTTCCTGTTGAGGAGCTCATGAGGTATATGCCCCAGCGCGACGAGTCTTCCTGCGTAATGGAGCGGGTGCGCGCTTCGCGGATGACCGCGGCAAGTTCTTTTGCAGAGAGCTCAACGTCCCGCTTTTGCTTCGGCCCCGAGAGAACAAAAAAGCTTCCTGTCGTCAGAATCGCCCCGAGCGCGACAACGACAAGAATCTCTATAAGAGAAAAGGCGTTTCGAGATGTGGTATGTGGCATGTGGAATGCAGTTCTCCTAGAACTGCGTTGTCAATTGATAAATGGGAACGATGATAGCCAAAGCAATGGTTCCGATAACGACGCCGATAAGCAAAAGCAAAACCGGCTCGGTGAACGAAACGAGGCGCTTGATGGAGTTGTCAACCTCGCGGATGTAAAACTCTCCCAAGGTTTCCAATATTTCCTCCACGTGCCCCGCCTTTTCCGAAATGGCAACGAGATTCGTCACGATTTTCGGAAAGAACGGTTCGCGGCGGAACGCCTCGCCCAACGTAAGCCCCTTGGAAACGCCCTCATGCGAGATACGCTTCAACGCTTCGCGCAGTTCAATGTTTCCGACCGCGTCCGCCGTAATGTCAATCGCGTCGGTGATTTGCAACCCCGCCTGAATGAGCGATGAGAGCGTGCTCGCAAATCGCTGGAGGGCGTATTTCTCTACGACCTCGCGGACAACCGGAATATTCGTAAAGAGGGACCAGATGAACTTTTTGAAAAAGAGCGACCGTTTGTATGCCACAACGCCGCCTATGATTGCGGCAATGCCCGCGCCGACAAGCACAAACCATATCTTGCTCACAAAAAGCCCTATCGTGAAAACGATTTTGGAGAAGAGCGGCGGCTCAAAGCCGCTTTCCAAGAAAACGTTCGCAATGCGCGGCAAGGCGAAGGTAACAAGAAAGATAAGGATGAAAACCGAAATAGTGAGAAGCATCGCCGGGTAAATAAGCGCGTTTTTTACCTGGTCTTTGACCTGCTTCTCTTTCGTGAGAGATACGGCGATGTCTTCGCATACCTGCTGGAGATTGCCCGATACTTCTCCCGCCTTCACGAGATTGATGTGCACGGAGCTGAACGTGCGCGGATATTTTTCAAATGCGGTATAAAATGGCGCGCCGCGCTCCAAATGCGCACGCACCTCCATGAGAAACGATCTCATCGCCGGCTTGTCAAACTCGTCAACCAGAATATTTATCGCCTGGAGAAGATTACTCCCCATGCGGAGCATGAGCGAGAGATACCGAAAAAGAAACACCTGGTCCTCAAGGTTGATGCTCCCTTTGAAAATCTCACGCCCGCCTTTTCCTTTTATCTCCGTTACCGAGAGTGGCTTCAGGTTCTCTGCCGCGAGGATTTTTAGAACCTCGGTGACGCTGTCGGCTTCAACGTTGTTCTCAACCATCTCCCCTCTCGTGTCCGTTGCCGTGTAATGAAATCGAGGCATGTTTCAATAGTACCACTATTATTCCCTCACGACCCTGAAAATTTCCTCAAGCGTCGTCAAACCCAATTCCGCCTTGCGCAAGCCGTCTTCAAACATGGTGACCATGCCTCCTTTTCGCGCCAGCCTGCGCAGGCCGTCTAAACTGAATCCGGGGTCAATGATGAATTTCCGAATCTCCTCGCTCATCGCCATTGCTTCAAAAAGAGCGACTCGTCCCTCATAGCCGGTGCCGTTGTCGGTATCGCATCCTTTCCCGCGATACAATCGCTTGGGAAGCTTGATTTCGTCAGGATCCATGCCGATTTCCCGTATCTGGTTCCGAATGCTCATAATTTCCTTTTCATCCGGCTCGTAGGACTCAATGCACCCCACGTGAATCCGCCGCACGAGGCGCTGTGAGAGAATGACGTTCAAAACCGCCGAAACGAGAAATGGCTTTACCTGCATGTCCATAAGCCGCGGCACCGCCGTCGGCGAATCGTTGGTATGGAGGCTTGAAAGGACAAGATGCCCAGTCAATGCCGATTGAACGGCAATGCCCGCGGTGTCGGCATCGCGAATCTCGCCGACCATCATGATATCGGGGTCCTGCCGCAAAATGCTCCGCAAGCCGCTTGCGAACGTGATGCCTGCGACGGGATTCACCTGCACCTGGTTTACGAATTTCATGTCGTATTCTATCGGGTCTTCGACGGTCACGATATTCACCTCCGGGCGATTCAGAACGTTCATGACTGAATATAAGGTTGTTGTTTTTCCCGAGCCCGTCGGTCCGCACACCAGGACCATTCCGTAGCTTTTACTAATGCCTTCGCGAAGCGCCGCTTTCGCATCGTCAAACATACCCAACTCTTCAAATGATAACGGCTTCTGTGCCGCGTCTAGCAAACGGAGTTCCGGCTTCTCGCCGTAGAACGTCGGGAGCACGGATACGCGTACGTCAACCTCGCGGTCGGCTACGGCGTACTTGAATCTGCCGTCTTGCGGGCGCGCGTGCTCGTCAATGCGAAGCCCCGACAAAATCTTGATGCGCGCCACAACCGCCGAATGCACCGATTTGGGAAGCGAAATGATTTCGCGGAGCACGCCGTCAACCCTAAACCGCACGAGCACTTCGGTCTCCAGCACGTCAAAGTGTATGTCTGATGCGCGCGACGACAAACCGTAGCGAATGAGATTGTCTACAATGGCGACGATGGGCACTTCCTGCGCGGCTTCTTCCACGCCCCGCGCCTGAGAACGGAGCGACTCGCGAATCTGCTCCTCAATGATTTCTTTAAAGTCCTGCGTCTCTTTTGCCCCATACCGGCTGTAGCCGCGGTTCAGGTCGCGGTCTGTCGCCAGGTACGGGTGCACCGGCGCACCCAAGCGCAAGGCAAGAAAGTTGATGGTTTCTAAATCGGTCGGGTTTTCCATCGCGGCGTTATACGAGCCATCGGCGTTTTTGCCGAAGAGAATGACGCGCCGCGCGCGCGCGATGGCGTCGGGGATGAGCCGAAGCACGTTCTCATCCATGCTCACTTCCGTGAGACGGACCGACTCAACGTTCAGGGCCTTCCCCAAAACGCGGTAGAAATAATCTTCGCTCAATATCCCCCGCGAGATGAGTACGTCTATCGGGTTCTGGTCGCGGCGCGTGGCTTCCTCGGCCGCCGCGTCAAACGCTTCGGCACTGACGACGCCGGTTTGGAGAAGAATTTGTTTCAAGCGTTCTGGAGGGAGAGAAATCATAGCAAGCTTTCCACCAGTATAACACCCAGAGCAAGAGGCAGCCACAAATAATACAGGGAGAAACGGTAATCCTTAACCCGTAATCGGTAACTGGTAACGAGGAGGGCTGTTACGAGGAGCGCGCCGATGTACCACAGCCATGCATACGGCGCGGAAGGATTCCCGAGAAGAAACACCGCAAGCGCCGCGAGATACGGTTCTTCTTTTTCAAAGAATCGCTCTTCGTGCCGGCGATTCGCCCACATCATGACGGCGGCAAGCGCAAGCGCCGCAGTGAGCGAAACGACGTATGACACCCCCGACCGCGCAAACACGTACGAGATGACGTACGACATGCTCCGATGCGGCGGGACGAGATACACTGCCGGCGGACCGGCCTCGCTCCACGCCATGTACTGCGCCGCTATGAGGTACAAAACAGACGCGGCGACGATGAAAACCGCCGCCGCACAAAACGCTTTCAATATCCGTTCCCGACCTCGCTCTTTGGGGAAGACACATTGCACGAGAAGCCCCAAAGCAAGCGCGCCAATGGTGAACGCAAAAGGCATTTAGAGGTCAAGCCCCGGATCGTTTCCTACCTCGTAGAGATTCTCGTCGTCGCCGCCGTCATCGCTCTCCACGTCGCTCCCGCCTCCGTTTATATACCGCGTGCTCTCCATTGCGGCGTTCAATTCATAATACGTGCCGTTACAGGCGTAGGAATAAAAGCACGCCTCGTTGCCTTCACCGCAATTCGTGCTGGTGTTATTCGGATCCATGGGGAGCCGAGCCAAGGGAGAGCCGCTTGATATCTGCGCAAAGTCAACTTTCACCCAGCCGCTTCCGTCCACGACCGTTGAGGTTGTCACGGAGCACCCCGCCGTGGCGCGGCCGGTTGTGCCCGATGTGCACCACTCGGAGAGGGACGAACAGGCGGTGCCGTCTGCCCCGCCTATCCCTGGGCTTGCCACATCGGCAAGATACAGTGCAACCGCGCTTTGCAATGCCGAGAGGTCGGAGAGCCGTGTCGCATCCCGCCCCTGCTTCACGAGTTCCGCCGGGTTCAGGATTAAGGTCACCGTCACCGCTAGGACGGCAATAATCGCAACGACGACCAATAGTTCAATAAGCGTAAATCCTTTTTTGGACATGGCAGGTTTAATTTTGATTTAAATACGACTTCACTTGTGCGATAAGGTCTTCTATTGAAATGCGCGCCTTGACGAAGTAGCCGACGGCGCCAAGCTTCTTTCCTTTTTCAATGTCGGTTTCCTGGCCAAGGTTCGAGGTAATCACAATGGGGATTGAGGGAATCTGCGGGTCTTCGCGGAGCCGCTCCATAAACTCAAAGCCTGACATCTTCGGCAGAATAATATCCAAAAGGATGAGGTTCGGCACTTCCTTTTTCAAAAGCGCCAGGGCCTCTTCGCCGTCTCCCGTGCGCAGGACGGCATACCCTTCCTTCTCCAAACGCTGTTTTAAGAGCGCCGAGAGAAGCGGCTCGTCTTCAACCAAAAGTATCACCTGCATTCCCTTTTCCGCTTCTTCCATATTGCCTCTGTTTATTATAGCACACATTGAAATCTTTTTAGCTGCTCCGAGAAAGCCGTGCAGTACAATCCTCGCTCGGAGACGCGCTCGAGCGCGTCTCCGAGACGGGGACTCAAAAACTCTGAACGGCAGTCGCTGCTTAGGGCCGAGCGACCGATACCCATCTCCGTAGAGGAGATATCGACTTCTTTTTTTGTCGTGTAGTGTAATTTGTTCACGAGCAGGTTCCCCTACCCGTGCCTTGTTATGACTTAACCCGTGTTACCGAACTTACCCTTGCCCCTCAACGGAGCTTCAGGTACTCCCGGCTCCCTTGGTTTGACAGGCGGTGAGTACAAGGCTCGAGAACGTATTCACCGCGGCATGCTGATCCGCGATTACTAGCGATTCCGACTTCATGAGGGCAAGTTGCAGCCCTCAATCTGAACTGGGGTCGGCTTTGTGGGATTCGCTCCGCCTTACGGCTTCGCGGCCCATTGTGCCGACCATTGTAGCATGTGTGTAGCCCAGGACATAAGGGCCATGCTGACTTGACGTCATCCCCACCTTCCTCCATCTATAGGATGGCAGTCCTCTCTGACACTTGTAACAGAGAGCGAGGGTTGCGCTCGTTACCCCACTTAAGGGAACGTTTCACAACACGAGCTGACGGCAGCCATGCAGCACCTGTTCCGCCGTCCCGACTTGCGTCAGGAAGGAATCCCTTTCGGGAAACCGTCGCCGGAATGTCAAGCCCTGGTAAGGTTTCTCGTTTACCATCGAATTGAACCACATGCTCCACCGCTTGTGCGAGCCCCCGTCTATTCCTTTGAGTTTTAGCCTTGCGGCCGTACTTCCCAGGCGGTTCACTTAACGCGTTAGCTTCGCCACTCCGAGGGTCGATACTCGAAACAGCTAGTGAACATCGTTTACGGCGTGGAATACTGGGGTATCTAATCCCATTCTCTCCCCACGCTTTCGCACTTCAAGGTCAGGAACGCCCCAGCCAGATGCCTTCGCCTTTGGTGTTCCGCACGATATCAACGGATGTCACCCCTACACCGTGCGTTCCACTGGCCTCTGACGTCCTCTAGTCCGACCGTATCCCCTGCAGCCCCGCGGTTGAGCCGCGAGATTTAACAGAGGACGGCGCCGGACCCTCTACGCGCGCTTTACGCCCAATAAATTCGGATAACGCTCGGGGTCTTCGTATTACCGCTGCTGCTGGCACGAAGTTAGCCACCCCTTATTCCCATTCTGGTATCAATGCCGACGTTACCATCGGTACTTTTTCGAACAGAAAAGCAGTTTACAACCCGAAGGCCTTCATCCTGCACGCGGCGTCGCTGGGTCACGCTTTCGCGCATTGCCCAATATTCTCGACTGCAGCCACCCGTAGGTGTTTGGCCAGTGTGTCAGTGCCAATGTTGGGGATCGAGCTCTCACTCCCCCTACCGGTCGTCGCCTTGGTGAGCCATTACCTCACCAACAAGCTGATCGGACCTAGGCCGCTCTCCAAGCGAATTGCTTCTTTACCCCTCAGACTTGCGTCCTCGGGGGCCATTGAGTATTACCCACCCTTTCGGATGGCTATGCTCATCTCGGAGGTACGTACCAAGGCGTTACTAACCCGTTCGCCACTACCTTTCATCCTTCTTGCGAAAAATGAAAGATCGTACGACTTGCATGCCTTATCCACGCCGCCAGCGTTCATCCTGGACCAGGATCAAATCCTCAATTAAGTTCTCGGAACAGCTAAAAAGATTTCAACACAAAGCGTAACGACTTCCGCCGTTACTTCTTCTTGACATGTCTACCTATTCATCTGTCAAAGGGCACTCTTTCATGCGTGGGAGTCAGTATACCTGCCGCTTGCACATTCCGCAAGTCCCCCGTATATTAAGAAAAATATGCCTCTCTTAAAGACCATTTTGTTCCTCCTCATCCTCGGACTTTTGGGCGTCGGACTCTACAATCTTCGGAAAGAAAATCTTGCCCTTGAGCACGGCATTGAAGAACTCACCGCTTCTCTTT
>MFKH01000003.1:25725-25989 GCA_001779505.1 Candidatus Jorgensenbacteria bacterium GWA1_54_12
CCGGAGAACCTCGTAAAAGAGCTCAAGTCGCAATTCAATTACCGCGAAGCGGATGAAGAGCTCATTATCGTAGTGCCGAAAACAAATCCTTAGATACCTTTGCGCTTAGCTTTCCGCCGCGTTCCAAGAGCCGCTTCTTTCCCCGCTTTTGCTTTTGCCACAGTTTCATCTTTCTCGTCCGGTCGCCGCCGTACAAGTGGCTCGTGACGTTTTTCTTCAGAGCAGGAACGTCTTCGCGGGCGATGATTTCGCCGGCTGACGTAA
>MFKH01000003.1:26020-30326 GCA_001779505.1 Candidatus Jorgensenbacteria bacterium GWA1_54_12
GAGCGTTTTCTTCAGGGTCTCGGCAAGGCGCCGCCCTTCCCGTACCGCTTTTTCTTTTGGCAGAACGCGCGAGAGCCCGGGCACGCGCTCGCCGGACACGAGAACGTCCGTTCGCACCACGCCTGCCGGCGCATATCCCGACGGCGTGTAGCTGAACGAACCAAACCCTTCGGTTACCGACTTCAGCCGGTCTTCAAAATTTTCTACCACTTCCGCAAGGGGTATGCGCATGCGTATGTGGAGATTTTTCCCCACGGTTTCGGTCCGCATGTCTTCGCCCCGAAATGCTTCGTGGAGCGCCATCACGCTCCGCATATACTTCGGCGGCGCGATGATGCGCACGTCTACTATCGGTTCTTCCACCAGGTCCGGATGGAGCGGCATCGCTTCGGGGGCAGTCACCGTTTGCCACACGTCTCCCTCTTTCACGCGATACGCAACCGACGGAAACGTCCTTAACGTTGGGGCACCAAATTCTTCCGCGAGGCGCGCCGTCGTTATCTCATAATGGAGCTGTCCCAAAAATCCTACGCGGAATCCTCGTCCCAAAAGCTCGTTCCGGTCATCGAGCGTCATGAGCGCCGCGTCGTTCAACCGGAGGCGCTCCAGGCCCGTTTTCAGTTTTTCGTATCCGTCCGCATCTTCCGGAAAAAGCGAAGCGAACATGCGCGACTGGGGCTTTTCGTATCCCGGAAGCGCGGGGATATTCGCTTTTGCGCCTGGAGCGGCGAGTGTTACGGTGTCGCCGATAAGCACCGCATCGGGGTCTTTGAGGCCGGTTGCAATATACCCGATGTCTCCTTCGCCAAGCCCCGCCTCGGCGGGGCGCAATTCGGGAGTGAACCAGCCGACCTCCTTTGCCTTGCATGAACTCTTTGATGCAAGGAAACGCACCGCCTGCCCTTCTTTAAACGAGCCGTTGAATACACGCACGCTCGCAATAATTCCTTGATGATTGTCGTAGAAGGAATCAAAAATAAGAGCCCGCGCCGCGCCGCCCGCGCCGGCGGTTTCTTTCGGACACGGCACGCTGTGAACGACTGCCCGGAGAAGCTCTTCCACGCCCTGTCCCGTTTTTCCGGAGACAAGGTAAACCTTGTCCGGCGACGTTTCCGTGAGTTCCGCAATCTCGCTGCGCAGTTCATCGAGTTCCGCCGCAAGGTCTCCGTGAGAGGCGAAAAGGTCTACTTTGTTGATTGCCGGAATAATCGTGAGCCCCGCTTCCTTTGCGGTCTGAAAATGCGAGAGTGTTTGCGCCTGTATGCCCTGCTTCCCATCAACGAGAAGTATCCCTCCCTCAACGGCCTGAAGCGCGCGAGAAACCTCGTAAGAGAAATCGGAGTGTCCCGGAGTGTCAATCAGATTCAGAATGTATTCTCCGTATGTCATGCGGACGGGGGCCATTTTTATCGTAATCCCCCGCTCGCGCTCCAGCGCCATTTGGTCAAGGTACTGTTCCTTCATTCGGCGCTCCGGAACCGCGCGCGTTGTTTCAAGAAAACGATCGGCAAGCGTGGACTTGCCGTGGTCAACATGGGCAATGATGCAGAAGTTTCTGATGTTACTTTGTTTCATCTTTCGCCAGGGTAAGTGCTACAATTTCGCGCTTTGCGGGATTCTTTGCGGTGAATGTATAGACCGGTGTGCCGGATTCTTTCCATATGTACCCGACCGGAGCGCCGATAACCGCTTTCAATGACGTGTGCGCGCCCGACTGCCGGTCAAAGACGAATCGGAATTGTTTTCCCGTCGTCAAAATAAAGTTGCTGACAGCGGGAGTAGAAAACCGCGCCGAAAGTTCCTCCGTCGTCCCCGCCTTCGTTATGAGCCATGTTCCGAACACGCTCTTCCCCGCCTCCTTTGTTTCCCAGGCGGCGTAATCGCGCAGGTAGCTCCGCGTTTCTTCAACTTCCCGCAGTGGTTCGTACCATTCGTAATCGCCATACTCGCGGTGCACCGCGTCACGAGCATCGTTCCCCTTCATGAAAAACATATCCGTTTCAGGATTCAGGAAAATCTGCACGTAGCTCTTGTTGTCTGCACGGTACCACTCCGCCTTCTCCTCCGCTCCCTCGTGCGTGCGGCGGACCGATACGTCGCTCACGCTCCCGCCGTTTGTCCCCACGTCTATCCATGTTTCAATCTCCTGCGTCACAACCGCGTCGCTCTTCCCGCCGGCGACATTCGCGCCGACAACAGCGAGATAGCTTCCCCAAAATCCGTCCGGCAGGGCATACACGCTTCCGTCAATCGCGTATTCGTGGAGTACGTTCTGCAATTTTTCGTTTCGGGCCGTCACCATGATGTCTTTGTTCTTCATGTGCTCTCCGAGGCGCTCCATGAGTCCCTGCATCGCTTCGGCGGAGAGCGACTCAAGGCGCGCAAGAAGAAGCGGCGCAAGCGCGCTTAATATCCGCTTGGGGTTCTCACCGACTTTCTTGTCTTTCCCCGTTTCCACTTCACGCTGAAGCTCGGCAAGGAAATTATCGGGTGTAATCGTCAGGTCGTAGTCCGGAAGCTCAATCGGTCCCGCCGCCTCAATCAAGGTCTGCAATACCCGCGTGTTTACGGCGATTGCGCCGATGAAGGTCGTCTTGGGCTCGCGGTAAATCTTGGAGCGCTCCAGAAGCGACATGACCGCTTCTGCGGACGTCGGAAAGTCAAAAAACCAGTTCGCGTCCCGTGCGCCCCAATCGGTCGTCACGCGCTGTAAGGGATAGGGCGGGATAAGTTTCTCTTCAAAATTCATTTCGTGGTCGGGCCAGTAAATATCTCCTACCATGAGTTCCTGCATCGCTCCTCGTGCGACGGAGAGAACACCGTAGCTTCCCAAAAACCCGCCGGCCGGCCGGAGTTCGGAATCGTTGTGAAACATGACGAGCATATTCTGCGGTTCCTCCATGGCGAAAATGGCGGCAAGCTGGTCCAAAAATTCCTGAAGGTTGTTCAACTCGCCGCTGTATGAAAGATAATAGTCGCGCATCAGTGCTTCCAGTTCTTCAAACTGGCGAATGTTTCCGAGGCGCGCCGTAGTGTCCCGAAGCGTGTCTCCGCGCACCCGTATGCTTGCAACGAGTTTTCCCAGTTCCGCGAAGCGTGCAAGAAACGCGCCGCCGTCGTGCATGAATTCCTTCATGCCGGACGATTTCAGCGTTCCCATAAGTTCTGCGAGGTGCACCATGTCAACGTTAAAGAATGTGAGGTCGGTGACGAGCGCTCCCGCATCACGCACAACCGGCACGATGCTCGCAAGCCCCCGGAAAAGCGCACCTTCGGTTCCGAACGAATCGCGGATTTCGTGGAGCGCGCCCAAGGACTCTCCAAGCGATTCCTGCGCGCGGGCGGCATCAAACGATTTTATTGCGTCAACCGACGAGATGAGATTTTTCGCGACGCGCTCTTTTTTGTCTTTGAGTTCGCCGCGGAGCGTGGAGAAACGGGCCGCGAGTATGCCGCCCCCGGTCAAGATAAGAATAATTACCGCGATGCCCGCTGCGCGCGCGACAAGGGGCGGGAGCGAGGCGTGCGCTCGCCGCGCGAGCGCGCGCCGGAGATCCACAAACCGGTGCGACACGTGCGCATAATTAAATCCCGGCCGCTTCACATCCACGAGAACCGCTTCAATGTTTTTCTTGGGAACTTTCATAGAGGGAACCCGCTTCTCTTCAGCACATCCATAAACTTCTTTTTGAACTTTTCTTTCGAAAACCGCTTCGCGGCATCCGCAATGCGTCGGCGGTCAAAGCGTGTATTGAGCGCCGTGCGCACTGCATCTCCCAGCGCGTCCGCGTTCTGATAAGAGAACAATACCCCCGTTGTGCCATCGGTGACAATGTCTGCCGCCCCGCCTTCGCGATATGCGACGACCGGCGTGCCGCAGGTTTGCGCTTCTGCGGCGACAAGGCCGAAGTCCTCAATTTGCGGAAAGACAAGCGCCTTGGCGTTACTGTAGAGAGAGCGTAACTCATCGTCGGTCACCTTCCCCAGGAATTCCACGGGCGCCCCCGCCGCCGTGCGCCGGAGGGATGACTCTTCGGGACCGCGCCCCACAATTTTTAGGGGAACGCCAAGTTTCCGGCACGCCGCGATGCCAAGTCCAAAGAGCTTGTAATACAGGAGGCGTCCCGCCATGAGAATGTAGTTCCCTTCCGCAGTACGCTCGGGGTAAAAGGCGGGGTCAACGGGCGGATGCACTACGTCCGCCCCCCTCTCGTAGTAAGAGCGGATTTTGTCTGCGATGAAATGCGAGTTTGCCATAAACACGTTTACCCCATCCGCCGCGCGCCTGTCCCAGGCGCGCAGGCGG
>MFKH01000003.1:30426-32969 GCA_001779505.1 Candidatus Jorgensenbacteria bacterium GWA1_54_12
CGCATATCCGGCAGACGATGAAACAACGAGGTCATAACCATGCTTCACGTTCATCTGCCGCGCCGCAAGCGGCATGAGCGGAATAAAAGCGCGGTGCCTCCGCCGCACTGCATCCGTATCCAAAAAACTCGTGCCTGTCACCCGCCCCTCAAATTTCCCGAGCGTCCGCTCCTTGTCGTAGAGAAGCGTGTAGAGGTCCGCCTCCGGAAACATGGCAAGAATTTCCTCCAGCACGCGTTCCGCGCCGCCGTATTGATTCAGGTAATCGTGGAAGATGGCGACTTTCATATGCCGGTCGGGTCGGTAAAAAAAACAAGCACCGTCTTTACGAGAATCTTTATGTCGCTCCAAAGCGAAACGTGTTCAAGATAGCGTGCATCAAGCACAAGCTCCTCCCGGTATAACAGGGACGAGGCGCCGCTTATCTGCGAAAGGCCGGTGACGCCCGCTTGCGCGAACGGAATGTGTGCAAACTCTTTCGGGTAATGCATCACTTCTTCCGGCTCGTGAGGGCGCGGCCCCACAACCGAAAGTTCCCCTTTTAAGACGTTTATGAACTGCGGGAATTCGTCTATCCTCAACTTCCGCAATATTTTTCCGATTTTCGTCACGCGCGGGTCGTGCGCCATTTTGAAAAACGGTCCGTCGCGTTCGTTCAAGTCCCGCAAGGCGTCTTTTTTCGTTTCGGCACCCCTTACCATTGAGCGGAACTTATATACCCGCACCACTTTGCCGCCGCTTACCCTCCGCAAGGCAACGATAACGGGGAATCCGCTCTCAATTGCAATTGCCGCCGCGATAAAGGGCGCAAACGGCGCGATGCACGCGAGCGCACACACCGACGCAACGATATCAAACGCTCTTTTCGCTCCTTTCACGCTACCACTATAACAAACTCTCCCCGCGCTTTTTCCCTCTCTGCAAGGAGCTTTTTTACTTCGCCCAATGTTCCCCGCAAGTGTTCCTCATACATCTTCGTAAGCTCGCGCGCGACAAAAACGGGAACATCCTCGCCCACGGCTTCCGCGAGTTCTCCCAGCGTTTTCGCAATGCGATGCGGCGCTTCGTATATGACAACGGGGCGCGCATCCGCGACCGCGACACGCGCGAAAAATGCCTTCCGTTTTCGTTTTGCGGGCGGAAAACCGAGGAATGTAAATTCGTTTGCCGGCATTCCCGAAACCGAGAGTGCGGCAACCGCCGCCGACGGCCCGGGTATCGGCACTATCTTCGCATTCGGCGCCTCGCGCGCCACGAATGCGACGAGTTTCACGCCCGGGTCGGAAATGCCCGGCGTTCCCGAGTCCGACACGAGCGCAACATTCTCTCCCCTCTTTAACCGTTCCCTTGTTTCGCGAAACGCCGCGTCCGGCGCGTGCTCGTTGTACCGGCGCACGGAAACCCGTATGCCGAAGTGGGCTGTAAGCTTTCCGGTTACTCGCGTGTCTTCCGCGAAAATGACGCTTGAATCCCGAAGCGCCGCAAGGGCGCGCTCCGAAACATCGCCGAGGTTTCCGATGGGCGTTGCGACGACGTAGAGCGAAGCCATGTTATTTGTCCAACATCCGGCGCCGGACGTTTTCCCAATTCACGACGTACCACCAATTCTCCACATATTCCGCGCGGCGATTTTGATACTTCAGGTAATAGGCGTGTTCCCACAGGTCAAGGCCTATGAGCGGCGTGAGTCCCGAAGAGAGCGGCGTGTCCTGGTTCGGCGTTGCCGTAATGGCGAGCCCTCCGTCCGTCGGCTGACGGACCAGCCATACCCAGCCGCTTCCAAAAACGCCCATTGCCGCATCGCTCAGTTGTTTTTTAAACGTATCAATGCTCCCGAACTTTTTTTCAAGTGCTTCCCCAAGCTCCCCTTCCGGTTTGCTCTCTGTGACAGAGGGAGCCATACCTTCCCAAAAGAGCGAGTGGTTATAATGCCCGCCGCCGTGGTTTTTTACCGCTCCCCGTATGGTTTCGGGAATCTGCGCAAGATTTTGCAAGAGTTCTTCAAGGGGTGAATTTTCCAGGTCAGGGTGCGCCGTGAGCGCCGCATTCAGCTTATCTATGTATGCCTGGTGGTGCTTTGTGTGATGAATCTCCAGGGTTTGCGCATCAAGGTATGGCTCAAGCGCGTCATATGCGTATGGGAGTTTTGGCAGGGTAAACATGAGGTTACATGAGTGCCGCCGTCACAATCCGGTCAATGAATTTATCAAACGATATTCCCATTGCGGCAGCTGCCTTGGGGAGCAGGCTTGTTTTTGTCAGGCTGGGAATAGTGTTTGTTTCAAGCACATAGAGACGCCCGTCAGTGCCCAAAATCATGTCGGTGCGCGACAAGTGCCGCAGACCGAGGGCATGATGCACCTTCTTCGCTACACGTTCAATTGCCACGATCCATGTATCCGGCAGGCGCGCCGGAGCGATTTCTTCCGCTCCGTCGTCATCGTATTTCTCCGCATAGTCAAAGAAGCTGGCTCGGCGCGGCACAATCTCAATGGGCGGCAGGGCGTACGCGCTCTCCGGCACGCCGGTATCAAGCACGCCGC
>MFKH01000003.1:32986-44211 GCA_001779505.1 Candidatus Jorgensenbacteria bacterium GWA1_54_12
GTGATAAGAGGTTGGGCGATCAAATCCTTGTCTTCCGCAAAAAGCTGGGCCAGCGTGCGGGAAAGCCCCGCGGCGTCATGCACAATGACGGTTCCGATGCTTGAGCCCCCGCGGTTCGGTTTCACAACCGCCGGGAATCCAATGCGGAGCGCGACGTGGTCTTCAACCGCCTTTGCATTACGCGCCCAGTCGCTCCAGTGCAGGATAATGGTCGCGGGAACCGTAAGCCCCGCGTCTTCCATCACGCGGAGCGACAGAAGCTTATTCATGGCCAAGGCGCTCGCCGCCGCGTCGGAGCCGGTATACGGCATGCGGAGTGCTTCAAGGTCGTGCTGAACGCCGCCGTCTTCGCCGTATGCGCCGTGCAGGGCGATGAACGCGACGTCCATCTCCTTGGCAAGGGTCTCCGGCGCAATGCTCCATGTCCCCTCTTTTCCTATTGTTACGGGAATGGGGTCGTAGAGATCGCGGGCAATATGCTCAAAGACGTTCCGCCCGCTCCCGAGCGACACCTCGTGCTCGTTTGAGGGCCCTCCCATGAGTATCGCCACGTTCACCTTTCTCGCCATACGTATTTATGATACCATCTTCGCGCATGAAACCGAAAGTCCGCAAAGTCATTATCCCCGCCGCCGGTCTCGGTACGCGCTTTGCCCCGTTTACAAAATCCGTCCCCAAGGAGATGCTCCCCATTATTGATACGCCGGTCATCCACAAGCTGGTGGAAGAGGCATTTATGTCCGGCATTGAAGAAGTCATTATTGTAACGACAGAGTCAAAGGATATCATCAAGCGGCACTTTGAAGCGTTCCCCGACATTAATAAGCACATCACGTTCATCCATCAGAACGGGCCATACGGCAGTGCGACGCCCGTCCTGAACGCCGCTTCGCATATTGGCGACGAACCGTTTGCGCTTTTCTATGGAGACGAGGTTTTTGTCGGCGAGCCGCGCCTCGCGCAGCTTATGCGCGCGTATGACCGATACGAAGCGCCCGTTTTTGCGCTTATCCCGGTTGACGACGAGGGCACAAAGCGATACGGCATCGTGGAATCCTCGGCAACGGAAATGCCCGGCACGGTGCGCATCAAAAGTTTTGTTGAAAAGCCTGGACCGGAAGCCGCGCCCTCGCGGCTCGCGTCAATCGGCGCGTACATTATGACACCGGACGTTTTTGAGCACGCGAAGCATGTCGTGTCTGATGTCCGCGGAGAATATTCGTTCTCAAGTGCTTTTGCGCCGCTCCTAGAACGCCGCCCTCTGTACGGCGTCATACTCAAAGGCACGTATTTTGACACCGGCACAAAACTCGGCTGGCTCCAGGCAAACATGGCATTCGGCTTGGAACACCCCGAATTTTCCAAAGACCTCAAGGACTATCTATCGCACCTCCTCTAATTCGCAGACTCTTCCCCAATATATTCAAATCGTGGAACTTTCTTCCCGTTCGCCTCAACTTCCTCCGTAAACATCTTGACCGGCCTCACCCAATAGTGCGGTTCGCCGGTGCGTTTTCCCGTGATGTGCTTATAGACAACAAACTCTTCCAGCGTTTCACTATGAAGGGCAAAACCCTCCACCTCAACGACATCGCCTTTAAAGTGCCTGTATTTTCCTAACTTAGGTGTGTTTTCCATGATGCTTTTCAATCTTACTCCCGATTCCTTTGCCTTAGTTAATACAAGGTTTCGTAAACCTTGTATTAGGGGGCGCCGTGGCAATACTTCCATTCTTTACCGCTTCCGCACGGGCACGGGACGTTTTCAAGGTAGTGCATGAGAAGCCACGAGCTTGATTGTACCTTGCCGCCTTCTCCAATATTGTACACGATTTCGATGCCGACCTCTTCGCATGCTTGTATGTCTTTGTAGAGAGAAGAATTCGGGTCCGCGGCGTTTGCCTCATTTCTATCTCCCCCGTTCACGAACACGTGGGGACGAAGGTCAAGAAGGTCCTCGGACACGCTCATATCTTGCGGATCCGGAAGATGTTTTGAGAACACGACTTCGTCAACGCATCCAAGCGCTTCCAAGAGCTCTTTCCGTTCCACTTCCGGCATAAAGGCGAAGCCCTTTTTCTTCTTGAGCCAGTTGTCATTGTTTAAAATGACGACTAGTTTGTCACCGAGCTTCTTCGCCTCGCTGAACATTCGCACATGGCCGATGTGCACCGGGTCAAACCCGCCGCTTACCGCTACGATAATCTGTTTCATAACTTATCGCTTACTCTGCGCCGCGAGCGCGAATACGTCAAAATAGCGCACCAAATCGGGCAGAGAACTTTTGTACAGTTTGCCGCCATACACGGCGTCGCAAAACACTTCCCGAGCTCTGCCGATTTCCCGCCTCCGCCCTTTCCAGCGCGGGTCCTGGAGCGTGAGGTCAAAGAGTTCTAGGGCCCGCTCCACCGCCGTCCAAAATGATTTCTCATCCTTCCCTTCCGAGCGCGACGCCCGCAAAACCTCGCTCCCGACGTTTCCAAGCTGTTCCGCGAGAGAAAGGCGCTCCCATCCGCCGCTCGCCAGCCCTTCGTGCATAAACGCCATGTTTAGCGGGTAATTAATTTTTCAACAATGTTCCTGATTCTCTCTTTTGTTTTGGAATCTTCCACATCACGCGAGCGATTGCCGAATGCCGGCTTCAAGTTGATCATTGAATCAAACTCAATCATGCCTGCACCATTCTTCTCCGGATGTATATTAATGCCCCAAAGATTTTCTCTTTTTGAGCTGCACTCCTCGGTCAGTAGCACTTCCTCGTCGGAGTGAAGCTCGCCGCCCACGGCCATAATCTCCTCTGCCACATCAACCACTGCCTTTACCACGCCGCCAAACTGATCGCTTGCCATCTTTTCGAGTTCTTTGATGGGCATCGGACTTTTTACGATTCTTATGTCCATGTCTTTTATGCTATGCTCCCGTTCCAAAAAGTTTCGGCAGTGTTTTTTGCGCGATGTCCTTGAAACGCTCACGGAGCGCTTGGTAGCCAAGATATGCTTCTCGGCGATACTCTACAAGCGGCTCATGCTGGGCATAGGCGCGAATGTTCACCGATTCGCGGAGATCATGCAGTGTCTCCAAATGTTCCATCCATAGAAAATCAAGGACTCTCACGAGGTGCTGGCCGATGCGGACCGACAGTTCTTTTGTTACTACTGCCGGAACACTCGCACCCAGTTCTTCAACAATCGGGGTTATTGTGTCCGCCTCCCCCGCCTCAAGGTAACGCAAGCGCTCGGCATACACGGCGTTGCGCTGGCGGTTTAAAACATCGTCAAATTCAAGCAAGTGCTTACGCATATCCAGGTGTATCCCCTCAACCCGCCGCTGGGCATGGTTTACCGCTCTTGTGACAAGCGCCGACTCTATCGGCATGTCTTCCGGTATGTGTAGGGCCTGCATCATGGCGCTCAAGCGCTCGCCGCCGAAAATGCGCATCAGGTCGTCTTCAAGCGACAAGAAGAACTGGCTCACACCCGGGTCGCCCTGCCGTCCCGAGCGCCCGCGCAACTGGTTGTCAATCCGCCGCGCCTCGTGCCGCTCGGTGCCCAACACACACAGCCCGCCGAGCTCTTTTACTTTCTCGTGCTCCGCCTCGCTCCCTGGATTGCCGCCCAACACAATGTCTACGCCGCGCCCCGCCATATTCGTCGCTACAGTGACGGCGCCTCGCGCCCCCGCTTGGGCGATAATCGCGCCCTCGCGTTCGTTGTTTTTTGCGTTCAGCACTTCGTGAGGAATGCCTGCCTTCGCGAGGTATCGCGAAAGCTCTTCATTGTGCTCAATGGACGTTGTTCCCAAAAGGACCGGCTGTCCCGCTTCGTGCCGCCGTTTCACGTCTTCCACAACCGCCCGATATTTCGCGTCGCGCGCTTTGTAGATGAGGTCTGACAGGTCGTGCCGCACCATATTCTTGTTCAGCGGAATGCTTATGACTTCAAGATTGTAAACACTCGCGAATTCCTCCGCCGATGTTTGCGCCGTGCCGGTCATGCCGGCGATTTTTTCGTAATAGCGGAAGTAATTTTGTATTGAAATCTCGGCGTAGGTCTTGTTCTCTTCTTCCACAGAAACGCCTTCCCTTGCTTCTATCGCCTGGTGCAAGCCGCCAGAGTAGCGCCGCCCTGCGAGAAGCCGACCGGTAAACTGGTCAACGATAATAACTTTCCCTTCGCGCACGACATATTCCTTGTCACGGCGGAACAGGCCTTTTGCCCGCAAGCTCTCGTTCAAATAGTGCACGAGCTCCGTGTGTTCCGGCGCAAAGATGTTTTTCACGCCGAGGGCGTGTTCCACTTTTTCAATGCCTGCCTCCGTGATGTTGACGCTCTGTTTTTTCTCATCAACCTCGTAGTCGGCGGGAGCATCCAACTTTTTCATGATGCGCGCGAACGTCCGATAGTAATTGCTGGACTTGGCGTCGGGTGCGGAAATGATGAGAGGCGTCCGCGCTTCGTCTATCAATATGCTGTCCACCTCGTCAATCACGGCGTAGTGATGTCCGCGCTGGACGCGGTCGGAAAGATTCATGACCAAATTGTCGCGAAGGTAGTCAAAGCCAAAGGCATGATTCGTGCCATAGGTGATGTCCGCCGCGTATGCCTCTTTCCGCCCGACGGGACGGAGAAATTCTTCAACTACCTTGAAACCCCCGGTCACGTCGCGCTCTTTGTCGTGCGACGCGTCGGCGGCTCCATATGCCGCATCGTAGCGGAACGCCTCGTCGTTTGTGATGCAGCTAACGGTGCACCCGAGCATGTCGTACACCTGCCCCATCCATACCGTGTCGCGTTTCGCGAGGTAATCGTTCACGGTGACGACGTGCACTCCCTTCCCCGCGAGCGCGTTCAAATACACCGGCATGACGGCGGCTAGGGTCTTTCCTTCTCCGGTCAGCATCTCTGCCACTTTGCCGTCATGAAGCACCATGCCTCCTATGATTTGAACGTCAAATGCGCGCTGGCCCAACGCGCGGCGGGCCGCTTCGCGCGCAAGCGCAAACGCTTCAGGAAGGGAAGGATTCGCGCGGAGCTTGTCAGAGCGGGCGCGAAGCTCCTCTCCAGAACACGCCGCGATTTCCTTCTCCAGCCCGCTCACGAGCGCACGCGCACTCTCGTATCGCTTTAAGGGGTTTCCCGAAAAAAGCCGTGCAAGTTTCTTGAAAAGCATAATTAAAGAAGGGAGGAGAGGTGTAAGCGACCGCGAATGGTGACCTCCAAAGGTTTTATGTGAGTGCTCATCCGCGGCCGCTCCCACCCCTTCTCCCAAAGTGAGTATATCAGAGAACCCCTCCGAAAACCAAAGCCCCGCTTTTGAAAGCGGGGCGCTGGTCCTTGGAGGTGAACCTCTACCGAAGGCAGTGGTTCTGAACACTCACGAGCGCATTATAGCAAGATATATGAAAAAGTCAAGTCATTTATGAAAAAGGCCGGACTTCGTGTAAACGAATATCCGGCCACTACGGCGCAGAGTCATGTCCGCGCGGATAACACGAGTCCATCTACCTCGTTCGGGTTCAGCTTCTCGCCATTAGGCGGGTAGAGAATGACATATTCTCTGAGTGTGGCCGAACTCAAGAGGATCCGCGTGTCCTGACCCTCCATGCTTCGGCCGATGTCTTCCACCGTGTAGGTTTTCAGGTCCGTCCTGTAGGCCAGATTCCTGTCTCTGACCCACCTCCGCGGGAACCACGACCCCGCCGCCTGTGCAACCCACAAAAACGTGACGATGAGCGCGCCGTTCTCAACGACAATGGACGATATCATACCGCGGCGAAGGTTGCCGCCTCTGATATGATATTCCATCTGCCCCCTTGAAAACCTCGTGACGGCACGGGTTGTAAGCCGTGTCGCCGACGTTTTGCCTTTCTCCGGCACCGTGTCTCCTCCCTTCCAAGTATCTGGGCTTATTCTAATGAAAATAACCGCCCGCGTCAAGTCCCGCACGCTTCAATCACTATCGGCGCGGGTGTTTCGCGGGTAACAAGGTGCCCCAAGAGAAACCCCAGGAGTGCGGCAAGAAGCGCAACCGCGCCCAAAAGGAACTCATACCGCTTGTCTTCCCACAGCTCCCGCATCCGCTCGCCTCGCTTTGACATATTTCTTACTATACTCTACCCTATTCCCTGTATGGCACATGTTAAGCAAAAAGGAGGGCACGAGCTATCGTTTGACTCTGAATCAAAGCGCCTGGGCGTAAAGCTCTACGGCGGCGAGAAAGCCAAGCCCGGGAGCGTTATCATTCGCCAGCGCGGCACAAAGTTCCATCCCGGCGCGAATGTCCGGCGCGGAAAAGACGACACGCTCTACGCCGCAAAAGAGGGCACGGTCACGTTCCGTGACAAGCGGAAAATATGCTTCAACGGAAAAACGAAAAAAGTGAAGGTGGTGAGCGTAGAATAAAGCCCGTCAGTTGACGGGCTTTTCTACGTTCACGCGCACGATTCCTTCCACTCCCTCTCCCAAGTCAATTTTCACCTCGCGCTCGCCGAATTCCTTTATCGGCTCTCCTAATGACTTCGCTTCTGCAATACCCTTCTCCGCAAGGGCTTTTTCAATGTCGTTCGCTGAAACGGAGCCATAGGTGTGCCCAAGTTTTGTTGCTTTGCGGGAAAAAGAAAGGGTCATGTCGGCAAGGCGCTGTGCAATTTCTTCCCGTTCCGCTTTCCGTCCTGCTTTCTTCTCGTCGTGCTTCGCTTTCAAGCCCTCAATGCGCGAGGCAAGTTCCTCGGTTGCGACGCGGGCAAGCCCGCGCGGGGAAAGATAGTTGCGAAAATAACCGATCGTCACCTCAACCGCATCGTATGCGTCTCCCAGGCCGGAAACTCGTTCCATTAAAAGCACGGCAATCTTTTTTCTCATAGTAAATAGGTTGGTATGGCCTCAACTCCTTCCGCCGCTTTGCGGATTATTTCCAGCGCTTTCTCAAGCTGGGGGTCGCGTCCCGCTTCGCGGTCTTCCAGAGTGTAGGGCACGACAACGTCCGGTGCAAGCCCCTCGCCGTTAATGCGGTGCCCTTCGGGGGTCACCCATTCCGCAACGGAAAGCTTCACTTTTGAGCCGTCGGCAAATTCTTCAAGCTCCTGCACCGTTCCCTTGCCGAATGTTTGCTCGCCTACCAACGGCGCGCCCACCCTGTCGCGTATGGCTCCCGCCAAAATTTCCGCGGCGGAAGCCGAACCGCCGTCAACCAAAACAACGAGCGGCTTGTCGCCCCACACGCCGCCTCCGTTCGCGCGGAAGTCGCGCACGTCCCCGTCGCGGAACCGTTCTTCCACAATGACGTCGCCGCGGTCCAAAAACCACCCGGCAATATCTGTCGCCACTTCAAGGAAGCCGCCGGTATTCCCCCGCAGGTCAAGGATAAGGCCGCGCGTGCCTTGAAGGAGCGCTTCAAACGATGCGCGGTAAAAAGCAGACGGAGCATTCGCATTGAAGTTGTAGAGGTGGAGATAGGTAATGTCGCCGTCTTTCATTTCCCAGTCAACCGTCGGGACGATGATATCTCCCCGCACAACCTTAATTTCCCGCGGCTCGTTCCATTCCTCGCGGTCTATAAGGAGCGACACGGCGGTGCCCCGCTCGCCGCGGATGAGCTTTACCGCCTCTTCAACGGCCATGCCATTCGTCGCCGTTTCGTCAATCCGCATAATATGGTCTCCCGAGAGGAGTCCCGCCTTCTCGGCCGGGTTTCCCTTCAAGGGCGCGACAACGATAAGCTCGTCCTCGCGAATGCCTATCTCCGCCCCGATACCGCCAAAGTTTCCCGTGATGTCTTCTTCAAACTTCTGCGCGTCTTCCGGCGCAAAAAACTGGGAATACGGGTCGCCCAAGGCATCCACCGCGCCGGAGACGGCGCCGTAGAGAAGATTCTTGTCATTAATGTCTTCCGGCTTGAAATATTTGCCCTTAATGAGGGCAAGAGTCTTTTCCAAAAGCGAAAGGTCTGTTTCCCCCTCAAGCGCGGGAATGTCGGGAGTCTGACTTCCGGCAGGCGCAGTAAACCGCATCCCGCCATAAAATCCGAGAGCGGCGATGAGAAGCGCTCCAAAAACCGCAAGTGCATACTGCTGTCGGCGTTCTATCATGCTTTTCACTCTACCTGAAATGAGCTACGGTTATCAAGATGGATACCGAAACGTATCTTGGCCGCATGCGCGAACGGAAGCGCAGGGGGGCCGTTACAACCTCGCACCAATTGACCGGTCTCACGCTCGCAGAAATCCTGGGCGATGAGGCGCATAAGTCCCTCTACATGAGGCTGGCAAAAACGTACAGCGAACAGCGCCTCATCGCGCTTGCCAAAGACATTGCGGAACGAAAGCGCGTCGCGAACAAAGGAGCGTATTTCATGCGCGTGGTTCACGAAACACTGAAACGAAAGCGGCCCCGCCGAGGCGGGGCCGCTTCTTCATCTTCCGCTTAGCGGATCTCGTAACGGAGATACATCCTCACGATAAACTCGTCAGAACCAGGCTCTATCGCCGGCGCGGGAGGCGCGGCGCTGTCTCCGCCCATTCCGTACGCAGTGGCTGACTCAAGCTTCATGTCGCGGCCGTAGTAGTACGGCGTGCTCTCCTCAATGGAGATGAGGCGCCCGATGGAGAATCCTCCTGCGCGGGCAACTTCGCGCGCCTGCGCTTTGGCTTTCTGAACAGCTTCTGCACGCGCCTGCGCTTCTATCTCCGTCGGGTCGTCAACGGCGAAAGAGGGTCCCGAAACGGTGTTTGCACCGCGGTCAACAACACCCGCGAGAATTGCACCAATTTTATCAAAGTCACGCACTTTCACGCTTACCGTTTGGTTCACCGTGTAGCCGACGATAACGGGCGGCGGGCATGGTTCTACGCTCCGGTCCGAGCTGTAGTCGTATGAACAGGAATAGTGCTGGTAGCGCGGGGTAACGGAATAGTTTTGCGTTTCAATGTCCTTTGCGGCAACACCCTCCTCTTTCACGAATGCGATTGCATCATTTGCCTTTTCGGTGTTCTCGGTTTGCAAGGCGCCCAAGTCCGTTCCTCCTTCGGTCAAAACCGTAAACGAGATGGTTGCAACGTCGGGGATTGCAACCGCCTTCCCTTCGGCAGACACGCTAAAGCTCCGGTACGCGCCGGGCTGTATGGAGCGGCTGTATGTCCCCGCGAACCTCACGATGCCGTACGACGCGGCAACAAGCGTAACGATGATCGCGACCACGAGATAGTCCTTTATGTTTTTTGTCATGCCCCCATTATACCGCACGAGCCAGAAGCGTCAAACCGCCATTTGACGCATGGCTAAAACGTGCTTCAATGAGAAACGCACCTTAAATCAATTCATACGGAGGGAACCATGCACAGAAAGCCCCACGAAGTGTACGATACACTGGTGAGAGGAAGCGTTCGCTTCGTCTTCCCGCTTCTCTGGAAGATTTACGACAACGAACGGGTAGAGTCGGCAGACGAGCGCGTCATAGCTCGGGCGGTTGAGCTTCTTGCCGCCATCCTCACGCTGGATCTTTGGGGACTCAAGACCGGAAAGCGAAAGATAGAGTTTCGTCTTGACCCGTCCGAACACCCGCCTGCTGCGGCACTCTATACTCCTCAAAACACAATGTATACCGTGTACTCGAACGGAATACAGGAGGAGCTTAAACACCCGTACCGCATTCCTCTGTTTAACAGGGATGGATGCCTTGTGCGGGGCACAAACAACACCCATGAGCTGAGCGGCAAGGAGCATCTCATTGTTATCGCAACGCGCGTCGTGCGAGGACGGTTTCAACGCGAAGGAGGTCGCCTGTTCCGCACAGGAGCAAGAAGTACAAACGGGCGCGCCGACTCGGTACTTCGCCTCATCACTAGCAACTTCGCCGCTCGGGCATATGTACACGACTTCATGAACTTCTCGCTCGATGATCTCGCGAGCAAGTTTGATGTAGAGGTTGTAGAAATGCTCGTCGCGCAGGAGCTCCAGAGCGGCGCTCCGATTGAGAACATCTTCAGAACCTTGAGAGCAGAGCCGGTTCCCGTCCACCGGAGGTAATTCCGGCAGTCCCGCCTTAATCGGCGGGACTTCTTTTTCTCGCTAATGCCCCAAGAGCAACGATGAGCAGGAACGACGTGAGTGCCATAAAGGGAATGGTGATGTACCCGAAGTTCATGGTGAAAACTTCCGCGCACCCCACCGAGTACCCCACCAAACTGCACGAGCTCGTTGTGACAACGCCAATTTGCAAAAGATAGTGGTACAAGGCAAACCCCGCGCCGATGAGGGAAAGCGCGACAGCGTAGGGAAATATCTTTTTTGCCTCTTTCCGCACGAGTGTAAGCCCGAAAAGAATGACCTGCGGATACATGAAAATGCGCTGAACCCAGCAGAGCTTGCAGGGCTCGTACCCGATAACGTCCGAATACGTCAGGCTCCCCAGCGTTGCGATGAGTGAAATCGCAAATGCACAAACCGCCCCGTGTTCTTCAAAAAAGCGCGGCACACCCCGAAGCGCCGGTCTCTTGAGGAAGAAAGAAACCGCGAAATACAGAAGAACGAGTGCAAGGAAAACGTTTCCCGCTAGAGTCAAGGTGGAGAGAAGCAAGTTCACAAAAGAGGTCATGTCCATGATAAGATTCAGTATATATGACTCTCGCCGTGAAGCACAATAAATCCCTCTCCGTGCTCGCTTCTTTCGGCGTCGGGGGCGTTGCGGAGCACTTTGTCCGCATACGCGGAGAAGCGCTCCCCGAGGCACTTGCGTGGGCGGAGGAACAGGCGCTCCCCTTCCGCGTTATCGGAAGCGCGACGAACATCGTCTTTCCCAACTATCTCCCCGGCCTTCTCATTCAGCTTGATGGCGGAGAAGTAAGAAACGGCGGGCAGAACGAACTCGTCGCCGATGCGGGCGTGCCGCTCCAAGCGCTAGTGGACGCGGCAAACGCGCGGGGGCTTAAGGGCTTGGAAACCCTGGCGGGCATCCCCGGAACCGTGGGTGGGGCCGTTGTCGGCAATGCCGGCGCATACGGCCGCGAAATCAAAGACACGCTCGTTTCCGCCACCGTTTTTACTAGATACTCGGTATCTAGTACTAAATACCGAGTATTGAGTAAAAAAGAGTGCAGGTTCGCCTACCGCGAGAGCGTTTTTAAGCATGAACCCCTCATCATCACTGAAGCGCGGTTTCGGTTTTTTGACGAAGCGGCTCCCGCTTGGCTTACTGCCGCGAGCGACGACATCATAAAGAAACGCGCCGAGA
>MFKH01000004.1:0-106 GCA_001779505.1 Candidatus Jorgensenbacteria bacterium GWA1_54_12
CAAGAACCGCCTGCGCGTTTTCCGCAACAATATCCTTTGCAATCGGCAGCCGTTCGTCTTCTTTCATAATCTGCAATCCTTCTTCGCGTTCTATCACCTCCGGGTC
>MFKH01000004.1:326-16767 GCA_001779505.1 Candidatus Jorgensenbacteria bacterium GWA1_54_12
GCCGCGTGCTCAAAGAAATTGGCCGCGTCCCCGTCATTTGTGAGGAGAAGCGCCTCGTCTTCGTGAAGCCCGTATTCTTTTTCAAAACGCCGGCGCCGCGCATCGGGAAGCTCCGGAAGAGATGCGCGAAGAACGTCAAAATCAAACAATTCCGCCGGAACAAAAGGCGGTATATCCGGGTCGGGGAAATAGCGGTAGTCGTGCGCCGACTCTTTCGCCCGCTGCAAAACCGTCTCTCCTTTCGCGGCATCCCAGCCGCGTGTTTCTTGGACAACTTTTTTCTTCTTGCTGACCATCTCGCATTGCCGTGCAATCTCGGCGCGCGCCGCATCTTCTGCAGAGCGGAATGAATTCAGGTTCTTGAGTTCAACCTTATTGCCTCCACTGACACTCACATTTACCTCAACGCGCATTTCCCCCTCTTCCATGTCGGCATTACTCACACCAACGTACCGCACGATGCGCTGAAGCTCGCGTGCGAAACCGGCGACCTGTTCCGCGCTTGTTATGTCCGGTTCGGTCACGAGCTCCATAAGCGGCACGCCTGCACGATTGAAGTCAACCAAACTCTCGTCCCCGGCATGCAAGAGGCGCCCCGTATCCTCTTCAAGATGAATATGGTTTATCCGCACGCCCATAAGCTCCCCGCCTACGACAAGCGGCGCCGCCGACTGGGATATCTGATACCCCTTCGGCAGGTCGGGATAAAAATAACTCTTGCGGTCAAAGTGGCTCCGCCCGGCAATCCGCCCGCCCAGGGCAAGCCCGGTACGAACGACAAGCTCAATCGCTCGTCTGTTCGGCACGGGGAGAGTGCCCGGATGCGCAAGGCAAATGGGGCACACGTTCACATTCGGACGGCGTTCCGCGGAATCATTCCGGCATCCGCAGAACATTTTCGTCTCAGTCTTGAGCTCCAGGTGTATTTCCAGACCGATTTTGGGGGTGCAAACCATACCCTAATTATGGACATCACTGCTTCTCAATTGCAAACCATTTTCTAAACTTGCCGAGATAGAGGAATGATGGTACAATCGAAGCAAGCTCATTGAAAACAAGGAGGATAAGATGGGGCTCCCGATTTCCATACCGATTATCAAGCCCGTAGATGCTTTCTGTAACCTGAACTGCTCGTACTGCTACGCAGGAATAGATGGGACCGGCCAAGCATTGGGTCGCATGAATCTCCAGACGCTCAAGCAGACCATTGATTTCTTCTGTAAAAATCAGGGGGAGGAAGTTGAGTTCATATGGCACGGAGGCGAACCACTCCTTGCCGGGAAGGCGTTCTACCATCGCGTCGTCGAACTCCAACGACCGTGGGTTATACAAGGGAAAAAGATAACAAATATCTTACAAACCAATGCAACACTCGTCACCCAAAAATGGGCACACTTTCTTGCCGAAAGGGGGTTTGTTGTCGGAACAAGTCTTGATGGGCCGCAGAAGCTTCACGACAAATTCCGCAAGCACAAAACGGGAAAGGGCTCTTACAAGAAGGTTGTAAGAGGAATCAACCTTCTGCGTAATGCAGGTATTTTTGGTGGTGTGATCTGTGGAGTAACTGTGGTGAATTATGAAAATCCACAGAAGCTTCTTGACTTCTTCGTCGCAGAGGGGATAAAGAAACTAAAGTTCATGAGGATAAGGACCATTGGGTGTTGTGACAATGTTCACGTACCCACGCTCTCGGCGGAGCAATTCACTGACTTCATGATAGCCATCTTCGATTACTGGCTCGAGCTCGACGATCCAGAAATCGAAATCAGAGACATTCAAAGTGTAGTCAATGTACTTCTCGGGGGAAGAGTGAGAGAGTGTGTGTACATGGGAAGATGCGAACAATTTGCAACGGTTTACAGCGACGGTTCTATACGCGCATGCGATTCGTTCCCGAAGTCAGAGAGTACACACTTCGGTTCCGTAACCGAAGAGCACAAGACTGTCAGAAACAATCCTAACCTGAAAACGTTCGAGCACATTATTATGGAACGTAAAAAGAGTTGCTGGGGGTGTAGTTGGTACTTCATGTGCCAAGGAGGGTGCATGAAAGATAACTATCTCAATCTCGGTTCACGTACGCCAAGGAAGGAGGTATGTAGAAACTTAAAGAGGTATTTTAGCCACATCCGCAACAGATTAGAAGCATACGGTCTTCTCACAACCGGTACAGCGCTCACTCGAGAGGAGGATGAGTATGAATGCAGTCATTCCGGCACCGAAGGTTCTGCTCAAGGCAAAGCGGGATGCGGAACAAGAGCTGAAAATGTCCGGCAAGAAAACTCTACAGGACAAGAAATGGGATAAGGGCCCATGGGACAAGGGGCACTGGGCAAGAAGGAAGTAAGCCCGCGCCCAGCATTTCCACCCCGCATCACTATCAAGTGCTCTGCGGGGTTTTTAATTCTAGGCCATCAATTACTTCCAGGATGCGTCCGAGGTAGGTGCGGTCGATTTGTCGAGCGCTTTCCACATATTCCTTCGCGGAAGATGCCACTCTCGCCGCAACTAACCTGCGCAGGGACGATAAATCAGTCGCTTCATGGGCCCCCATCACGACAAGGTTCAAGTGCTTTTCTGCCAGGTATCCCTCAGGGATAAAAGAACTAATGATAAGCTCCTCAAACAGCTTCCTCGCGCTTATGCCTTTCTCTAAATAAACAACGGCGGCAAACATCTTTCTGTATTCCTTTACACACTCATCAAGTAGAACAACGAGAGCATCGTTCTTTTTAAGGATGAGGTGGAAATACTCATGCGCGAGAACTGCAAGTCCGAAAGCACCGATGGAATCTCCGAAAGAATCGGGGATTTCCGCAACGATGGAACATTCCGAAGGAGTCCAAGAATACCAAGCGTGAATGTCTTCATGCCGCTCACCGCCCACTAATCGAAGCGGCACACTCTGAAAGGAGAAGTTTCTGACGCCGCACAACACTCGCACATCCGTGATTATCAACTCCAGCAAGTCCTCACTACGCTCAATGGACCGCTTGACACAGCGCAACCGTGCAGAGGAACTTTGGATGGTGATCATTCCGTAACCTCAATGCCCATGTTCTTTGCCGTACCCTCAATAATCTTCATCGCCGCCTCTATGTCGTGCGCGTTCAAATCGGGCATTTTGCGCTCCGCAATCGCACGGAGGTCGGCGCGGGTGATGCGCCCCGCGCTCTTCTTCCCCGGAGTTGCCGAACCCTTCTCAATCCCTGCGGCTTTCTTCAGGAGATACGCCGCCGGCGGTGTCTTGAGCTGAAACGCAAAGCTCCGGTCATCATAAACCGTAATCTCAACCGGCGTGACGTCGCCTTCCATATCCTTGGTCGCCTCGTTGAACCGGCTGCAGAAGTCGGCAATATTTATCCCGTGCTGGCCCAGCGTGCTCCCGATAGGCGGAGCGGGGTTCGCTTTTCCTGCCGGAATCTGCAATTTCAATATCGTTTTTATTTTGGGCATATTTAAATCTTTTCTACCTGTAGCATATCAAGCTCCACGGTCGTGTCGCGCCCGAAAATAGGGACCGCAACCTTGACCCTGCCACGTGCCACATCAATGCCGCTTACCTTTCCGTCATAATCTTTGAACGGCCCGTCAATAATACGCACGGGCTCGTTAAGTTTCAAGTCGGTCTTGTGCACCGGCTCTTTCACCTCCATCCGCGCCATAATCTCGTCAACCTCTCCCCGCGACAGGGGCGTCGGATGCGTCGGGTCGGCGCCGACAAATCCGGTCACCCGCGGCGTATTGCGAACAACGTACCACGAGTCCTGGTCCAAAATCATGTCCACCAGGAGATATCCGGGATAGATTTTTTCTTCCACGATGTGCCGCTTCCCTCCGCGAATTTTCGTCTTGACCTCCTTCGGCACGATAACGGCAAAAATCTTGTCACTCATATCAAGCGACTCCACGCGCTGTCCCAAATAGCGGGCGGCGGCATCTTCATACCCCACATACGTGTGGGCGGCATACCAATGCCGCTCCGGCTTCTCTGCCGTTTCCGCATCAAAGATGGGTGCTTTCTCTGTCATAAAAGCGTCTCTAAGCCGCGACTGAAAATAAAGTCAAGAAGCCCGAGAAAAAGCGCGAGTGCAATTGAAAACCCGATGATAAAAAGGGTGTATCGAACGGTCTCCTGCCGCGTAGGCCAGCTGACCCGCTTGAACTCCTCGTATGATTCACGAAAAAAATGTGTGATGCGCTTCAACATAATGTTCATACGTTACTATTACCTTCGGCTAAACGTCAAGATTCTTGACCGAGCTTGCCCGGGCCTGAATGAAGTGCTTGCGCGGCTCAACCTCCTCGCCCATCAGCATGTCAAACATCTTATCCGCCTCCTCGGCGTCTTTCACGGTAACGCGTTTCAGAACCCGGGCGCCCGGATCCATCGTCGTCTCCCACAGCTGGCTTGGGTTCATTTCACCCAACCCCTTGTAGCGCTGGATGGAAGCATCCTCCCCTATTTCCCTGAGGAGCGTCTTCAGCCCTTGGTCGGTATATGCATACTCAACCTTCTTTCCCTTCTGCGCGCGGAAGAGAGGCGGCTGGGCAATGTAAAGATATCCGCCGTCAATGATCTGCGGAAAGTAGCGGAAGAAAAGCGTGAGGAGAAGCGTCCTGATGTGCGCACCGTCAACGTCGGCATCGCTCAAAATAATAACCTTGTGGTAACGGAGCTTCGTGATATCAAAACTTTCCGCAATCGCGGTGCCGAGGGCAATGATAAGCGCCTTGATTTCGTTGTTCTTCAGCATTCGGTCAACGCGCGTTTTTTCAACGTTCAAAATTTTCCCCCGCAGGGGGAGAATTGCCTGCGTCCGCCGGTCCCGCCCGCTCTTTGCGCTATTATGCACAAACACGCCTGAAGCGAGTGCAAAGTTATGCGTACTCTCCACTTCAAGATCATACACGTCCATCCTCTCCGTAAGAGGGACCACGCGTTTAACCCGGTGATTGTAGTTCACAACCGCCTCTTCCAGCTTCTCCATGTTACCCCCAAAGAAACGCTGGCACACGGTATCAAAACGGATTAAGGACTTATCACGAGTAAGTCTCCTTACCTTGTCGTACGCAAGAACATCAACAATGCCTTGGGTGCGATAAATCTCATGCAACGCCTTGAGCGCCTTGTCTCTATATGTACGGTCATACGCTTCCCTGCGCTTAACACGAAAGGTGTGTGTCCATTGTTCTTTCGTCTTTTCTGCTCTCCATGCCCGCAATACCAAATTGTCCCACTGTGCTTTCGCGAGCCGAGAAAGCTCCCCCCGCTTCTCGGGATGTCCTTCAAAGTGCTTCCTTACTCGCTCTGCCTGCCTCTCGCGATGAGCTGGTTCACTCCAGTAAGCCTTCTGCGTGTTGTCCAAAAGCTCATTGTTTTGCCTGCGATACTCAGCGTGAGAGCGGTAAAACCGGAGAAACCGCTCGGTCATGTGCGCCTTATAGGCAGGATCAGTCCACTGCTTTTTAGCCCTCTCGCTCAGCATTTGATGCATCGCTGGTTGAAGCATCGCCTCACGTATCCTGGCGCGGAACGCTACCGTCCGGTGAAGCACGCGAAGCTTCGCCAACACATCGGGACGGCGTAAAGTTTTCTCAGCCATGTGTCGGTGCAGAGCCAAGTGTTCTCCCATAGGAATCCTTACCACATTGTCGGGGTTGTTGTTTAACTTATTAAAATCTTTGTGGTGAATATGCGTCCTGTCATCTTTCCTATACAGCCCGCGCTCACGATTGTACCTGTCACTCAAGAGATGGGTGAAAATCCAGCGGTTTGTCGGCGGGTCATACACCATCTCGTACCCATGAATGGTGATATTTCCTCCCTTGACAGATGCTTTTCGTCGCAATGGCATAAGCGAATCATTTGGAGTTAGTTCATCCGCGCGTTTGTACAAACCGTCCCGCAACCGAAACAGGTGATCTGGTGTACAGGTGATTTCTTTGTCATCATCAAGCACAACACGCACCACGCGGACGCTGTGCCTTGTCACGCGCGGGTTATGAATCTGTGCAATGTCAAGAGATCCGTCTTCACGCGTCGTGTAACAATAATTCTGCTTGCCCGCCACATCCTCCTTAACAAGCTGTTCGAAACTCACCTCGCGCCCGTCAGCCAATGACACGAGAGTGTCACCGGAAAAACACCCGCCCGCGCTGTCGCCTTCCACGATAAAAAGCTCCGCCTCTTCGGGCCTCCGCGTCACGCAATCGGCAAGCTTTCCGGGAAGCGATAATCCTTCAAGCGCGCCCTTGCGTAAAACCGTATCTTTCGCCGCCTTCGCCGCCTTGCGCGCCTTCGCGGCAAGGATGTTCTTGTCAATGATGCCCCGCGCCTCCGGGGTGTGCGTCTCAAGAAATTCCATGAGGGTCTCATTCACAACCGCTTCAACGGCGCGACGCGCCTCGGGACTTCCAAGGCGGGCCTTGGTTTGCCCTTCAAACTGGGGTTCGCGGAGTTTTACCGAAATGGCCGCAACGAGTCCTTCGCGAACGTCGTCTCCCGTCAGATTGTCGTCATCTTTAACATATCCTTCCCGCCGCGCGTACTCGTTTAGGGTGCGGGTCAGGGCGGAACGAAAACCCGTGAGATGCATGCCCCCGTCTGGCGTATAAATATTGTTCGCAAACGCCATCTCCTCATTCTCCACGTCATCCGTGTAAATGAACGCCGTCTCCACCTCCACATCGGTCTCGGCATGTGTCGTGTGAACATAAAACGGCGTGTCCTGAACCCGCCTGCCGGGAGCAAGGTAATCAAGGTACGCGGCAAGCCCCCCGTCAAAATAAAATCCATAGAGAAGCGGCACCTCGCCCCGCTCGTCGGATATTTCCATCCGCACCCCCTTGGTAAGATATGCCTGCTGGCGCAGGTGGTTCGTAATCTTCTTCGCATCAAAAACGATTGAGGTGAATATCTCGCTGTCAGGAAGAAAGGTAACCGTCGTGCCGGTCTCCGCGCATTTCCCCACCTTCTTTACCGGTCCTTGCGGAACGCCGCGCTTATATTCCTGCGCGTACCGCACGCCGTCGTTCCAGCACACCTCAACCCGCAGCTCGCGAGACAAGGCATTCACAACCGACACGCCAACGCCATGAAGCCCTCCCGAAACCTTGTACGACTCGCCGCCGAATTTGCCCCCGGCGTGCAGGGTCGTCATGACGGTTTCAAGCGCCGACTTCTTCGTCTGCGCATGCTTCTCAACCGGTATGCCGCGCCCGTCGTCAACGACGCGCACCCACCCGTCTTGGAGGAGTGAGACGGAAATATTCTTGGCATACCCGCCCATCGCCTCGTCAATGGAGTTGTCAATAACCTCCCACACCAGGTGGTGAAGCCCTTCCGGGTCGGTCGTCCCGATGTACATGCCGGGGCGCTTCCTCACCGGTTCAAGGCCCTCCAGGACGTATATATCTTTTGCCGAATAACTCTTCTTTGCCTGTTGTTTTGCCATACAGTCAATCCAAAACCCTCTCAATTGTGAGACGCTCCGTGCCTTCATCATACCGCAAAAATCCCATATCGTCCACCAAAAACCTTGACGGAATTGCCCCGTCCGACTACGCTATACCCTATACCAATGAAAGACATTCACCCGACATACTACGAAAAAGCGAAGGTTGTCTGCGCCTGCGGCAACACGTTCACGGTAGGCGCTACAAAGGAACTTCTTGAAATTGAGGTATGCAGCGCCTGCCACCCGTTTTATACCGGCAAGAAACAGCTTTTGGACACCGCCGGACGCGCGGAGAAGTTCAAGGCGCGCGAGAAAAAAGCAAAAGAGCGGGTTACGAAACCGAAAGCGAAAAAGCCCCGCGCGGCAAAGAAATAAACCATGATTACGCTCTCTGCACAAAAACGAACCGTCACGGGACGGAAGGTCAAAACGCTCCGTAAGGAAGGTTTTGTTCCTGCCGAACTCTTTGGTCCCCGGACGGAAAATCAGCACCTCGCGCTCCCTGTGAAGGAGTTCCGCCGCGCGTTCAAAGAGGCGGGAACAAGCACGGTTGTGGAACTTTCCATAGAAGGTGAGAAGAAGCCCGTCCAAATTTTGATTTACGACGTCCACACGCACCCCATTACACAGGAGGTCTTAAACGTTGACTGCTACCACGTCCACGAAGACATAAAACTCCACACCGATGTTCCTCTCATATTTACGGGAATCTCGCCCGCCGAAAAAATCGGCTGCATCGTCGTCCGCGTTGTAGACAAACTTGAAGTGGAAGCGCTCCCCAAGGATATCCCGCACGAGATTACGGTTGACATAAGCCGCCTGGAGAAAGGAGGTGACATCATCGCATTGAAAGACCTTCTCATTCCCCCGTCGGTCACGGTGAAAGCCGACCCGAAGCTCGTTATCGCTATCGTTGAAACGCAGCGCGAAGAAGAAGTTGCGCCTGCCGCTCCTGCGGCAGTGGCTGCTCCTGAAACTCCGGTCGCCCCGACCGCAACCGAGGGAACAAAACCCTCATAGTCCTTATCCATGCAGGACAGGGATATTCATAAACTTCTACTCGAAGTCCGCGCGGGAACAGGCGGCGAGGAAGCCGCGCTCTTTGCCCGCGACCTTGTGCGAATGTATCAAAAGTACGCCGAATCGGAGAAATGGGCGTTTACGCCCGAGGAGGTCTCGCAAAGCGAAAGCGGCGGATATAAAACATTCGTTGCAGAAGTAAGAGGACCGGGAGTATACGACTCCCTGCGGCATGAGTCTGGCGTTCACCGCGTCCAGCGCATACCGACGACGGAGCGCGCCGGCCGCGTCCATACATCCACCGCGTCGGTAGCGATTCTGCCGGTCATCCCGGAAGAGGAGGTGCACATTGGCCCTGCCGACATTGAGGTTTCTTTCTCGCGCTCATCGGGCCCGGGAGGGCAGAACGTCAATAAGGTTGAAACGGCGGTGCGCATAACCCACATCCCGACGGGCATTGTCGTCGGGTCAAAGGCAGAACGTTCGCAAGCCCGCAATCGAGAGCGGGCAATGAAGGAACTCCGGGCACGCCTGTATGAAATGCAAAAGGCTGAACGCGAAGCGTCGCTCGGTGCGACACGCAAGGAACAAATCGGGGGCGCCGAGCGGGCGGAGAAAATCCGCACGTACAACTTTCCCCAAAACCGCCTAACCGACCACCGCATCGGAAAAAAATGGCAGCAGCTTGACCGGATTATGGATGGGAATCTTGCTCCCGTCGTCCGCGCACTGGGAAAAGAACTCAGCTAACTCATGAAAGGCTTAAAGATTGAAGCAGGCGCATCGCGGGAAGTGACCGTGCTCTTTCTGGCACTGAATGTGTTTGGTTATGACGACGAGAACAACTCTCGCGGTATGAATGTGATGCGCAAGCGGGCTCGAAAAGAGCTTAAGCGGAGTGTCTTCAAGAACACATACATATATCTACACCGCGCCATGAGAGTTTACAGTCCATGGACTCTATTACACACTGTTATTTCACAGAAACGGCGCAATTCGAAAAACTCTCGCAATTTCTTCACCGAGTTCAACAGGTTCTCTCAGGAGCCAGTGGTTCGCCAGCTATCACAAGACGTAAGGGAAATTCAACTCGCTTCAGCAAAAATTTTACTCCCGCTCCTCAAACAGGAATTGCAAAACTTCATTTCGCTTCTCGGGAACCCGCCAAAAGAGGTTAAAAAAATTGTTCTTATCGCAAACCCTCTTGATGCATACTGGCGTGGATACCAAGTTCGTGAGAACGGTACCGTCTACCTCGTGGTTGGACCGGGAGCGAAACACGACAACGGAACCCTCGTACGGCACGAACTCCTGCACCTATTTGCAAATCGGATTCAGTTGCCACGTTCGTTCATTGTGCACCTCTCACAACGTCTCATAAAACAGGGGTATGGATCGGCGCGTGTGCTCAAAGAAGAATACATCGTCCGGGCACTCGACCTATTCTATCGTTCCGTCATATTAAAAAAAGATATCTCGCAAATGCTGAATCGCGAACGGCGCGACCTCCCTCGCATCCGGGAGGCGCTTACACTTGTCGCGCAAAAAATAGAAAAGGGCCGCCGTTAATGTTGATATCGGCGGCCCACCGTGGAACTGTCAGCTACTTTTTCTTGCTCGCACAGGCGCAATGCCCGGTGCAAACAATCCGACAATCCACTATGTCCGAGGGCATTTGATCCCGAGAACCGCGTAAATAAACGATCCGACGATTGTCGTTCGGACGTGCAGTCTGCTCGGGCTTCGGACCAGCGAGTGTTGCAGTCATCGTACTCACCTCCTTTCTTTCTTGTTTCGTATACGGTCGACAACGAGAAACCTTGTGAGTTCTCGATTGATCATGCAACGCGGATTCATAAGAGAAGGCCTGGAGACACCCTCCGCACTCATATTCTTCACAAGGCATTCTCCGGCACACATGAAACGCGCGAGACATTCACCACACTCTGGATGTCTCGACGAACGG
Source organism: Candidatus Jorgensenbacteria bacterium GWA1_54_12 (assembly GCA_001779505.1). Classification (GTDB taxonomy): domain Bacteria; phylum Patescibacteriota; class Minisyncoccia; order UBA6257; family GWB1-50-10; genus GWA1-54-12. The sequence goes on from MFKH01000004.1 coordinate 10,773, forward strand.
TAGCTATGGAGCCACGCGATCCTCTCGTAGTCAAACATGAACCGCTCCGTCGATCGATCGAGACAGCCGTAGATGAAGTATTTTGCGAATGGGTGTTTCATTTCAGCTACTTCATTACATGCTGTCACAAGGCCAGTGGGTGTCACAATAAAGTTTGGTACAGTGATACCACAGAATCTGTTCCGTGCCTGGTCGAGCTGCGGGTTCACTCCAGAATAGGTGATGTCCACGCCTAATGTCTCCGCAACCTTGAAGGCCTCAATAAGACCTTTGACGAAGAGAGTGGTCGACGGGAACCGCTCGTTGGTTACAGACCCCCTCCCGCATGGGAAGTTCGGCTCGATCTGCACCGCTGCTCCAGGGAAGTTCTCACCGAAGAATCGTACAATCTCCGGAATTCTTCCTATACCACGCTCAGTAATGACACTGTGGATCGTCACGGCGACGCCTCGCCCGAGAAGTGCTGAGACAGTGTGGGAAACAATAGGAAAAGACCTTTTATTGGTTGACGTTGGTCGCTGAACATTCTGAATATCTGCCATACCGTCGAGTGACACCTGTACTTTGGGAATACATGCCGCAATACGGTCAATCTGCCGCAGAGAAAGCATACCATTTGTAGCCAAACTCACTGCGGGCAACAAGCCATGTTTCCGTGCCTGCGCCTCAAAGTAGTCAAGCGAGAACTCGAACACTGGCCAGTTCCATGTCGGTTCTCCACCACCGTGAAACTCAAGACCACATTCCTCGCTGTGATTTCCAACCGCATTACGAATGATGAAATCGATTGTCGCCCGCGCCACGAACCGATCCATGTCAATTTTCTGTTCACCACCCGAGGAATAGCAGTAAGTACAGCGAAGATGACAGTCGAGCGTAGGAAAGAGCACGGCCGCATCGGGCTGAAACCCCTTATTGCCCGACAGTACCCCGTCATTTACTGGCGGATCGACTTGCAATCGATCAATGTCAAGCTCGGGAAAAAGGACAGAAAGTTCCTGGAGATTGAATGACGGGCGGCTGATAAGCTTATTGACGCGCGCTCGTTCTTCACTAGAGATCTCCATAATAAACCCTGCCGTTCCAGAGAAGAGGATAATTTTCTCATTGGCTTCAATGAGAAAAACCTCTCTTGCTGCGGGTACTTGTTTTCTTTGCGTATCGTCGGATATTCGGGAAATGAACTCCATCTTTACCCTCCTTTCTATTGTAAAGGTGCTAATTCTTGAGAAACCCACCACGGATTTCTTCCAGCGTGAACTCTGCCACGATTCGGCAGTCCACACAAGACTGACGTTCAACACTTGGCGTTGAATATCAGCCCTGCTTCAAAATCGCGATGTCCTTCTGAAGCTCGTCTGCGTGCTTCACTACCTCGTCGCCGTACCAGAAGCGGTATGTCCACCAGCGGCTACCCGCGTAATACTTCGCCGCCGCACAGCGTTCCTGAAGCGTTTGTTTTGGCAGAAGATGGTCATAGTCATTCCCGTAGCTCACGCAGCTCTGGGAATTATACAGGTCCTTGATGTACAAAGCCGTCGCCGAAAAAGCGTCTGAATTATTCCACGGATTTGAGGGACTGTTGCCAGTTACGGATGCGACGGAGTCTTTTCCGCGTTCATACGCCCATTCCGCTCCGCTTTTCACATATCCGCCGTAGATAGCCCACGTTGACGGGATAAACTGCGCGGGACCCATCGCGCCGCCGTATGAGCCATGCTGATTGGCGCACGAAACTTTCGCAACCTCCGATGCGGGTTCAATGCCGAGCATCTTTAAGATGGCGAGGAATACCGGCAGGTCGCGCGTCGGGTGCATTGCCGCTTCATATGTACAGCGCCCCACATTCTTCCCGAGGAGCGATTCGCGGTCAAGAATGGCGAGGGTCAAAGCCGCCCGCACGCCGGTTGCACCCTCGGCGAGCTTCGCGAGGTCATAGGCGGCCTCAAAGGTAAGCTCTCCGCCGCCGATGAGGCGGAAAATTCTGCTCCTGATTTCGGCGGCCGTCTTCCGCGTCGCGGCAAGAAGTTCCTGGTACTTTGATTCTCGGCTCTTCGTCGTTTCCAAAAGCTCCTGCTTTGTTCCTTTCGTATACGTCACGTCCGACTTGCTCCGTTCGCGAATCGCTTTCAAGTTTTCAACATCCTCCTTCTCAAGCGACAATTCCTCTTTCTGACTGATAAGCTCCTGCCTCAGCTCAACGATTTTCGTAAGCGATTCGCGGATGCCGTCTTGTATGCGAAGAATGTCGCTCACCCCCCCGAAGAATTCCGAAAGTTCCGTATTTTGCAAAAGCACCGCGAGCAGATTGGAACGGTCCGTGACATACAGTTCCCGCAAGGCGGCGGCAAGCGCGTCTTTGTGCCCGCTTATCCGGTTCTGCGTCGTATTGATGGACCTCTGCGTTTCGGCAATCTCGCCGTCAAGTTTCTTCAAGGAAAGTGTTACCGCCTCAATCTGGAGGTTTAATTGTTTGACGCGGGCATCAAGCTGGGATATTTCGCCCTTCAGAGTTTTTCCTTGTGACTGATACTCGCCGATGAGCTTTTCCTGCTCCGCCATCTGCTCTTCAAGTTTCGCGAGCTCATCCTCAAGCGCCCGCCGTTCCACTTGCGGTGAGTCAACCGAATCCGCCTGCGGTGAGTCAACCGAATCCGTCACCTCGTCGGCAACGGCGGGCGCGGCAAGCGCGAGGCAAAGCGCAAGGAAAAGAGCACCTCCTGCAAAAAAGTGTTTGTATGCGTTAGTCATAACCGAATAATTTCATCTTTCGGGCGACGAGCTCTTCCAGTGCGGAGAGCACTTCCGGCATGAATTTCGCGGGCGAGATTTCGGCGGAATGCGCCGCAAGCGCGCGCTGGAGCGCCGTGCGCCAGACAAGACGAAGTTCCGTTGAAACATGCACCATGGAAATGCCTGCCTGAACTGCGGCGCGCAATCCCTCGTCCGGTATGCCCGAGCCGCCGTGGAGAACGAGAGGAACCCTAATCGCCGCGCGCAATTCCTTGATGCGCCGGATGCTCAAAGCGGGGTTTCCTCCGGAGGAGGATCCGCCTCCGGCGGATGGCCTTATCATGCCATGCACATTGCCGACGGCTGGCGCGAGAAGGTCTACGCCAGTCTCTTTCACAAACCGCGCCGCCATGTCCGGCGTCGGCATGTCTTCTTCGCGTATAACGACTCCTTGAGGAAACGCATCAAACACGCTCGACGAGCCGCCGATGTAGCCGAGCTCTCCTTCCATAACAACTCCCCGCCGCGCGCGCTTTGCGGCAATGACCGCTTCGCGCGTCAGGCGCACATTCTCGGGAAAGGGTTTGTCTGCCGCATCAAACACTATCATGTCGCATCCCGCCCGCGCCGCTTCGCGCGCGCCCTCCACCGTCCGCGTATGGTCCGCGTTCAAAAAAAAGCCAAAACTCCGCGCCATATCCTTTGCGTGCCCGAGCCCCAAGTGTGCCCGCTCGCCTTCCGACACGCCGATAACGACGGGCGCGCCCGAGGCGGCTCGTGCAATAGCCGGAAACATGTCAAAGCTCCCGACATTGAAATGCCCGATTGCCCTTTCCTCTTTCCCCGCCTTTTTGATGATGTCTAATAGATTCATACTATTTCATTGAAAATTCATCCCCAGAATTATATCTCAAAATACCCCGTGAGGAGGTACTCTTTCAAGAAGTGCTCCAGCCCCTTCTCTCCGAAGTAGGCGGTAAAAAGCCTGTTCCATAACGCTTCCTGGTGGTGATAGAGGTATTTCACAAGTTCCTTCTGCTTCACCAGGCTCATCACGGTATCAACGAGATTGAAGCTCACCAAGGTTTCCCCCCCGTCGCTCTTGAAATAATCGCCGACCCACCCAAGCCCTCTCCAGAATCTCATCTCATCCCCTCCTAAGGTGACAAGCGCCTCTTCTGCTTTTGCCCAGTGGCGCGCTTCGGGACTCAGGTGCGGCACGGCAAGACGCCAGTCATACGGGTCATCCTTTGCCAGGTAGCGCTGCACGACAAGCCACAATGACTTTTCGCTTTCCATTCTCCGGTCAATCACGTCCCCTGCAAGGAGCGAGATAATCCTCTCCGCAAAAAGTTCGGGAATGCCGACGCCTTGCCTCACGAGCTCCGCATAAAACGGCACCTCGTAAAGGTAATGAAGTATAAGGCTCACCATGCGCATGAATTCCCCCGGAATCCCTAAGGCGGCCGGAATCACGAATACGACGCCGAGTTCTTTCAAATGCGAAATATTGTGCCACTTCTTATGAAGAAACGTTTCCGCTTCTTTATTCCACTTAGGGTCTAAAACGCGCACGGCAACTTCCCGTTCCTCAAAGTCGTCTGGCGTGAGCGACGCGTACTGCGGAAGGAATGTTTCGTTCATCCAGGTCCGGTCTTCCATAAAGCGGAGCGCACTATACGTTTCAAACAAATCCTCACGCTCTATAAGCGTGTCCGCCGACGAATAACCGAGGTATGCGAGAAGGTGCGGGGGCGGCGCGCTGCAGAGAAACTCTGCCGCCTTCTCGCGCTTCAGATAAAGTCCCGCAGGCACGTGAACGGCTTCGCGGAGACGGGTCAAAACCCGTTCCACGTCCGTCGGGCTCGTCACTGCCGGCTCGCCAAAAACACCCCGCAAGCGGTAATCATCCGCCTCCATCTTTGAGATGAGGGCGGCATAAATGTCGTGCGCCGCCGCGGCGCGCGCAAGACCAAGCGCAGAAAGGCAGTTATCAATGCGTGTCGTGTTTTCCGCCGCAAGGCGCGGCACGATGTCCTGCTTCCCCGTCACTGTTTCAAACCGGCTGACTGCCTTTAAGACGTCATCCTTGTCTGCCCGCAATATCCGCGCGATGTGTTCTAATGATTGATTTTCAACATCAATCATGAGAGCAGCGGTTCTATATCCAAATCCAAGTAAGTAAAGCGCCGCCCGGGAAATTCGCGCGCACGGAGTGCTCCCTCGCTTGCTCCGATGTGTGCAACAACGGCGGCTGCGTTCGCCGAAGCGAGTTTTAGGGCATGTGTCACGTCTTCGGCCGCCATAAGCCCGGCGACAAATCCCGCGCCAAACGCGTCGCCGGCGCCAGTGCGGTCAACCGCGCCGCTGTCAGCATAAATGCCCGTGCGGTATACGAAACTTCCGTCGGAAAGAGCTGCGCCGGCGCGGCCGCGGGTCATAACGACAATGCCGCGAACCATTTCGTCCAACGCGCGGAAAATTGCCTTTCCTTTTCCATAAGGGATGCCGGTGAGGAGTGATGCCTCTTCTTCGTTCACAAAAACAACGTCCGCCTTGTTCAAAAGCGGCTTCAGTTTTTCCGCGCCAAGTTCCAAATATGCGCGCGACGGGTTCAGGGCAATGCGCGTACCGCCCTGCTTCAGAACCGTAGCGGCGGCGCGCATCACGGCAAACGGGATATTGCTTGGGGCAATATACGCCCACTTTGCTTTAAGGTGCGCTGGGCGCATGTCGCGCTCGCGGAGTTCTTCCGCCGCGCCGCGGTAGGTCAAAATGCTCCGGTCACCTCCCGCAAGGAGAATAACCGAGTGCCCCGTCGGCTCCGTGGGGTGTGTTACGGCGAGAGATGCAATGCCTTCGGCGCGGAAACGCTCGCGTATCGCCCGCCCGCTTTCGTCATTGCCAATTTTGACGAGCGCCGCCGTTTTGAACCCCTGGCGTGCAAAGGTCACGGCCGCATTCACCGCACCGCCTCCCGTCGTCGCATAAAACTCATCCGCTTCCGTTTTGCCGCCCAAGGGGAGGCAGACCGCCTCGCCGCGCACGAATCCCAGCGACTTCAAGTGCCGCGCGTCTTTGAGGCGCTTCACGTCGTGGGTGCCAAAAAAGATGTCCCGTGTCGCCGTACCTATGGTGATGACGTCGTACATCACTTACGTTTAATGACTCGGCGCACCGCCTGCACGATTGCCGCGGTATCCATGCCGTATTTATGAAGCAGTTCCTCCGGTTCACCGGACTCGCCGAATGTGTCGCGGCT
>MFKH01000004.1:16782-17586 GCA_001779505.1 Candidatus Jorgensenbacteria bacterium GWA1_54_12
GGGTAGAGGGCTCGTGCCGCTCAAAAGTTCCGCAACCGCACTCCCCAACCCGCCGATAATGCTGTGTTCTTCAATTGTGACGGCCGCTCCGGCGCGGAGCGCGGCGCGAAGGATTGTCCGCTCATCAAGAGGCTTAATCGTGTGCACGTTGTACACCACTGTATCCACGCCTTTTCTTTCAAGCTCATGCGCCGCAACGAGCGCATCGTATACAAGGCGTCCCGAGGCAAAAAGCGCCGCCTGCGGTTTGCGCGACGTCCAAAAAAGTTCCGCCTTTCCCGGCGCGAAGGGGGTATGTGTGGTTGTTATAACGGGTGTCGCCGGGCGGACAAAGCGCAGGTACACCGGCCCCCAGAGATGCGCCGCGGCAATAACCGCTTTCTTTGCCTCAACGGCATCGCACGGCGCAATAACCTTCATTCCCGGAAGCGCCCGCATCAGCGCAATGTCTTCAAGCGCCTGATGCGTCGCCCCGTCAGGACCGGTTGAGATGCCCGCGTGGTGCCCAGCGATTTTCACGTTTGAATCGTTGTATGCCACAGTCGTCCGTATCTGCTCCCAGTTGCGTCCGGGAGAAAACACGGCATACGAGGAAATGAAAGGAATTTTCCCCGAAATGCCCAAGCCAGCGGCAATCGTCGCCATGTTCTGCTCCGCGACGCCCACTTGGATAAAACGCTCCGGAAATGCCTTGGCAAAGGCGTCGCACCGCGTTGACTCGGAAAGGTCAGCAGTCAAAACGACGACGCGCTCGTCCGCGCCCACCGCGACAAGCCCGTCGCCATATCCGTCGCGTATCGGTTT
>MFKH01000004.1:17611-35064 GCA_001779505.1 Candidatus Jorgensenbacteria bacterium GWA1_54_12
TTGCGTTTAACATGTCACTTAATGTGCGTAACGGTCTTCCGCCTCGCGGCGCGCTTCGTAATAGCCGCAGTAGTCGCACTCTCTCCCGGCAGGGGGTGGAACCGGCGCCGCAAGGCAGTCATGCGCCGCAACAAGGGCGTCAAGAATCCATGCGTCATTCCCATCGTAAGGAATGAGTTGAATCGAAAACTCAAGCTTTCCGTCAAACGCCCGCTTGTCGGCATCGCCGTTGGCATACACAAAATATCCCCGCGAAGACACGGTGAATCCGTTCCGCCGCAGGAGCCACTGATACACTTCCATTTGCCGCTTGTACGAAATCTGCCAGTCGGCGTCAATTGAAATGTCGCCGGTTTTAGCCGTTGCCTTATAGTCAACAACGATAAGCTCGCCCACCGGGCTTACCCACACGTCGTCAACGGCACCGGCAACAACAAAATTCGTGCGCGGCTCGTGATACTCAATGCCGACAAAGTTTTCCCGCCACTGCGGCAGTGCCGGATGCTCAAAAGGGACCGCGTCAACACCGTACCGCTCCATCAAGGGATGTGCGGTCTTCTGCGCGCGGTGTATGTCAAACTCTTTCTTCAAAAGCTTGTCAACCGCGCTGTTCAAAGAGAGCGGAAAACCGGGCGGACGGTCAACGCCAACCCGCCGGTCAAGATAAAAACAGCGCGGGCAGGCCATAAAGACCTCCAATCTGCTGCGGCTCAGGCGAAACGGCTCGCGCGAATCGGGAGTAAATATGTTCTTGCTTCGCCGCGGGTTATAAAAACGACTCATGGCACTTCTATTCTACCAGTTACGGGTTACTCGTTACCAGCCCCCAACCGCCGTGTGCTATAATGAAACCAATGAGATTCACAAAACTGTTCGCGGCAGGGCTCGTGTGCGCCGCCCTCGTCGGCTCCCTCGCGCTCTTCGCTTACGTCACGAGCGCCGAAACGAATGTTGACGCAGAAGACCGCCATGCGTGGAATGACGTGGGCGGCTGGTTTGACTTCTACGGCACGAACACCGTGAGCGTCGGAACCTCAACCGTGTGGGGATATGCCTCGTCTTCAATCGGAGAAATCGTCCTGAATTGTGCGACGACTCCCTCCGGCAACATATGCGGCACGAGCGACTTTAAGGTGACGAACGCCGACGGCGGCGGGAGCTTGTCCGGCTGCGCATGGAATGATACGGTCGGGTGGATTAGTTTTTGGTGCGGCGACGGCGACTGCGACGGCTCCCCGGTAGAGGATGGTTCGTCAACATGTGCATCATCGGACTACCGCGTGACCATTGACGCCGATGGCTACTTCAGCGGCTACGCATGGAACGACGTCGCCGGATGGACAAGCTTCAACTGCGCGAACGATTCAAGTTGCGGCACGAGCGACTTCAAGGTGCGAACGGCATGGCGCCCCGGGAAACTCATCGGATACCTTGAGTCCACGGTCATTGACAGCGGCGTTGCGGGAGGCGCGACCCTGCACAGTATAATCTGGCAGGGCACCCAGCCATCGGGAACTTCGGTTGACTTTCAGGTCGCTGTCGCGACAAGCGCTTCCGGACCGTGGAACTTTTTGGGACCCGGGGGCAGTGCAAGTTCGTGGTATGGTTCTGAGTGCTCGTCGGTTGGCGCATCCGACCCGGGAGCAGGGCCAAACAAGGCAATTTGCGTGGACAAAAATCTAACCGCTGACAATCGCTATCTGCGGTACAAGACCCGTCTGCAGAGCAATCTCCAGCAGTCGCAAACGCCAACCGTTGACGATGTCATATTAAACTGGAGCCTGTAGTTTTTATGTGTCATGCTTCGCATATACAACACCCTGACGCGACGGAAAGAAGAGTTCGCGCCCATCCATAAGCAGTGGGTCGGCCTTTACACCTGCGGCCCCACGGTTTACGACTACGCCCACATAGGCAATCTTCGCACCTACGTTTTTGAAGACGTGCTGGAACGCGTTCTGAAAATGGAGGGGTACCGCGTGCGGCGCGTTATGAACGTAACCGACGTCGGCCACCTCACGTCCGACGAGGATTTTGGCGAAGACAAAGTGGAGCGGAGCGCCAAAGCAAAGGGGAAATCGGTCAAGGACCTGACTCGCTTTTTCACCGACGCGTTTCTCGCAGACCTCGCGGCATTGAACGTCGCGCGCCCGCGCTTCATGCCCCGCGCGAGCGACTATATAAAGGATTACATTCGGCTCATTGAGCGTCTCATCGCCCAAGGCAACGCCTACGAAACCGCTCAGGGCGTTTATTTTGACGTCACCACTTTCCCCCGCTACACCAAGCTCTCCGGCCAGCCCCTCACGTCCCAGCGCACTGCGCGCGAAGAGGTTGTTCACGACCCCGAGAAGCGCAGCCGTCAGGATTTCGCCCTGTGGCTTAAAACTGTCGGCAAGTTTAAGCATCATCTCATGCAGTGGCACTCGCCCTGGGGCAACGGATTCCCCGGCTGGCACATTGAATGTTCCGTCATCTCATCCCAGTTTCTCGGCCAGCCGTTTGACATACACACCGGAGGAGTTGACCACATTCCCGTCCACCACACAAACGAAATCGCACAGTCCGAAGCGGCGTACGGAAAACCCCTGGCACGCTACTGGATGCACAGCGAATTCCTCCGCATAAACGGCGGGCGCATGGGCAAGTCCGAAGGAAATGCGCTGACGCTGAAAAATGTGGTGCAAGGTATGGACCCCTTAACCTATCGCTACTTTGTTCTCTCCGCTCACTACCGCACGCAGCTAAACTTCACCGATAAATCATTCCGCGCGGCGGATAATGCCTATCGCAACCTGCGCCTTAAAACATGGATACTGACAACGCCGAGGAAAAGTGGAGTCCGTGAGGGGCGGGAAACGCTCTGGCGCCGCCTGGGAATTTTCTGGACCGAGTTCCAGAACGCATTGAGCGACGACCTGAATATGCCTGAAGCGCTCTCTGCCCTTCACCGTCTTGTAGACCAGCTCCTTGCACTCCACGCCGCTGAACCCTTTGGGCGTGCCGAGGCCGAGAACGTCCGGAAGACTCTGCAGAACGCCGACAAGGTCTTGGGGCTCAATCTCGCTATCCCCCTTTCCGTGCCGAAAAACGTTGAGAAACTCGCCAAACTCCGCGAGCGCCTGCGCCGCAATCAACAGTTTGTCCAGTCCGACGCGTTGCGCAAAAAAATAAGGCGGTTAGGATATGAAATAGAAGATACCCCCGCCGGGCCTTTCCCTTATGCCTCAGCAAGCAAAACTTCCCCCGCAGGACCTCGAAGCCGAAATGTCGGTTCTCGGGGCAGTCATGCTGGACACGCACGCAATCGTCCGCGTCGCCGACGCCCTTGAACCTGCGGACTTTTACGCCCCCGCTCACCGCACTATCTACGAAGTCATCCGCTCGCTTTTTGCGAAAGGTGAGCCGATAGACGCTTTGACCGTCACCGCGGAACTGAAGCAGCGCGGCAAGCTGGAAGCCGTGGGCGGAAGCGACTACCTCGCCGACCTTATTGAGCATGTGCCGACCTCCGCCCATGTGGAGCGCTACGCCCGCATCGTGCACGAACACCGCGTGCGGCGGGACCTCATGACCGCATCGGCGGAAATAAGCGAGCGCGCAATGGGCGAGCAAAGTTTTGATAAACTCATAGACTCGGTTGAGCAGCGCATCTTCGCGCTGTCGCAACAGTCACGAACCGCGCGCTTTGTCCACTTAAAGGAAGAACTTCCGCTCGCATACGAGCGCGTAGAAAAACTCCATGCGGGCGACAAAGAGGGGCGCTTGCGCGGCATCCCAACGGGGTTTGACGGACTAGACAATCTCCTCTCGGGATTTCAGGAATCCGACCTCATCATTCTCGGCGCGCGTCCTTCCGTCGGTAAAACCGCGCTCTCCTTGGACTTCGCAAGAAACGCCGCCTTGAGAGGAAAGAAAGTCGGCATCTGCTCCCTGGAAATGTCATCGGAGCAGATTGTTGACCGCATCATCGCGGCGCAGGCGCAAATCCCCCTCTGGCGCATACGAACCGGCCGCCTGAACGACGACGACTTCGCACTCATCCAGCACGCCTTGGGCGAACTCTCCGACACGCCGCTTTACATAGAAGATTCGCCGTCGCCGAACATGATTCACCTCCGCTCCTTGGCGCGGAAGCTTCAGTTGGAGCACGGTCTAGACCTCCTCATTATTGACTACATTCAGCTCATCATGCCGATGTCAGGAAGCGACAATATGGTTCAGCAAATGACCGAAATCTCCCGCGGCTTGAAGTCGCTTGCGCGCGAGCTCAAAACACCCGTCCTTGCGCTTTCACAGCTCTCGCGCGCGGTGGAACAGCGCGGCGACAAGCCCCGCCTCTCCGACTTGCGCGAAAGCGGAAGCATAGAACAGGATGCTGACGTCGTCATGCTCCTGCACCGCAGAAAGCACGGCGCGTCGGACGACGACGTTGACGATGAAGAACAAAACCAGATTGAGGTGAACATCGCAAAGCATCGGAACGGACCTTTAGGTCTCGTCAAACTCTACTTTGACGCGGAGAAGGTTTCCTTCAGGACGATTGATACGCACCATATGGATACAAACTTCTAATATGCTTCCCCGCCCGCTCCAAAACTTCATAGACATATTCTCGCGCCTCCCCTCTTTGGGGCCGCGTCAGGCGCGCCGCCTCGCGTTTCATCTGCTCTCGCTTGACGAAGGGACCCTAGGCCGCGTCGGGAAAGCGGTGGGTGAACTCCAAAAACTCGACCGCTGTCCTCGTTGTTTCTTCGTGAAGGAGAAAGAGGAGAAACTCTGCCGCATCTGCCGCAACCCGAAGCGCGACCCGCGGATAATCGCCATCGTTATGAAAGAAACCGACCTCGTTTCGCTGGAGAGCGCAGGAACATTCCCCGGCCGCTATCTCATCCTTGGCGAATCGCGCATTGGGGAGCTCGGAACCGGCCAGAAACTGCGCCTAAAACATCTCGCGAGCCTTATACACAAGGAGTTGGGCGGCAAGGCGGCTGAAATCATTGTTGCCGTCCCGCCAAGCTCGGAAGGGCGGCTCCTTATGGAAGAGCTCCACCCCTTCATTGCCCCGCTTGCGGAGCGAGTCACGCGCCTTGCACACGGCATACCGACAGGCGGAGAGATAGAATTCGCCGACGAAGAAACGTTAAAAAACGCCCTCCTCGGGCGCCGATAGTATCTTAATACAAGGTTTACGAAACCTTGTATTAGGAAATGCTCTGAATCTTTACCTGGGTGAAAAGTTGGCGATGCCCCTTCTTCACGCGGTGGCGCGTCTTTTGCTTGTACCGGAAGACGATTTTCTTCTTACCCTTCCCGTGACGGACAACCTCTCCCGCAACCTCCCTGCCGGACAAGAGGTCCTTGAATATAACCGCCTTCCCCGCCTCCGTCGGGAGGAGTTCAATGGAAATCGTCTCGCCCATGCGGACGGTATATTGCTTCCCTCCTGTCTCAATAACAGCTATGTCTGCCATGGGGATATGCTACTAAAAGTCCGGCTCCCCTGCAAGGGGAGCCGGACTTTCCATACCCTGATTACCAGTTACCGATTACCAGTCCCCCTTCTATTCCTCGTGATGCTCACGCAAGCGGGAGACGAGAAATTCCGCGTAGCTCTTCCCGCCAAGACCAAATGCGATACCGCCGGCTAAGGCGATCATTGCAATCATGCCGCCGACCAAGGTGCTCACAATTCCCTGCGCAACGCCCAGCTGGGCCATCGCCGCGAGGAACCCAAAAACAATGACTGACCACCAGGTCAGGGACCCCAGGAACTTCGCTCCCTTCAGCCGCGCGCTCTTTACCGATGACCGAACGAGCGTCCTCAAGAAATTGCCCACGACCGTTGCCGCAAGCATGATGAGAACCGCGACGAATACGTTCGGTATGTAAAGCAGAACGTCACGCAAGAACCCTGATAGGGTCGTAAAGCTCAAGATGTCGGAGACGGCAAGGAGAACGACGATAAGGAAAAACCAATAGGTAATTTTCCCCAGGAACTTGCCGCTATTCAGGTGCAAGCCCGCGCGCTCCACATGCTCGTCAACACCCAAGCTTTTGAGAAGCTTGTCCACTTTCAGAAGTTCAATCACCTTCTCTATAAGCTTGCTCAAGCCGGACGCAACAATAAGACCGACGATGAGGATAACGAGCGCTCCGGCAACCTCATCCAGAACATTAACGACACCCATCCAAAGGTTCTGGAGCGATGTCACAACGACCGTTGCCCAACTTTGTACTGCTATTGCCATTGATGTAATGCGATAGAAAAACGTCTACCGACCTTTATGAACATGCGCGATGGTACTATTATAGCATAATCGCATGAGAACGGGACTTTTTATCGCTGTTGTAACGCTTCTTCTCCTCGGCATTCATGCCGCAGGGTACATTTGGAGTTTATACTTCACAACAAACTGGTACGATGCACCGGCACATTTTCTGGGCGGCGTGTGGGTTGCGGCACTTCTTTTGCACTTCTTCAAAATAAAGACAGTGCCGCTCATCCTCATCGTCTTTACAGTCGGCGTCTTATGGGAACTGTTTGAACTCTCGGTAAACGGCCTCGGTGTTTTCGCCTACCGCATACCCTTCCGGTACGACGTGGTGGATACGCTCATGGACCTCTTGATGGATACCCTTGGTGCCGCGCTCATCGCGCTAGGAACGATACGTACACGATTGCCCCGTCAACGAAAAGCCCGATAAGTCCGACGAGGAGTAAGGCGACAAAAACCGCCTTCGGGAGGCGTTTTTTTCGCAAGGCAAAGAGCGACACGCAAACAACGTACGCAAACGCGACAACGCCGAACACATCAAAAAATTCCGGTTGTAAATTCATAGTGGGATATTCTAAACTTTGCGCGAATTTATTTTACCAAAAACCCCGACAAGTAATAAGGGGTGGCGCTCGGCTACTTGACAAAGAACATATAATGTGCTAACATCGCCGCAGTTAAAAGATAGCACCTTCACAAAACTACACGCCTGCCATTGCAACTTTTAGGGAACAAGAACAGGTCTTGTTTTCTAAAAGCTGCAATGGGGCAGCGGAATCTAAACTCAAAAAGGAGGAACAGCCATGGCCACAAGGCATGGAACCGCCTCCCAGGTGACTGGGAGCTATGTCGAGTTTCAGGCGGCCGTCCTGCGGGCGCTGCCGCGCAGCATCGATCCCGATGTTGCGCTCGGGTGGATGCGAAACGGAGAGTCGCTCGCGCGAGTTCTCCGCAATGCGCTTCTGCCGAACGGCAAGCAGATGGCCGACAATACCTACTCTCTCTTCGTGGACTATGGAAAGAGCGTGGAGGACGCTGTGAAGTTAGGCCTCTACGACTGCGCGAGTGGCGACGTAAACTCAAAGAACTTTACGACGAAGCGGATAGGCAAGGCCGATATCACGGTTGAGCTCGTCCATTTCCATCGCTACGTCTCGACGAGCGAAGTGCTCCGCGCACTCGACACGGCGAGGCATCGGTGCCGTCCAGCCGAGCTTCACGAGCTTCTCGCATTCGGCCAAAAGTATCCAGAAGTCCAGTGTAAGTTCCCGATCGTGGCGCTCGGTTCCATCTGGCGGAACCAGGAAGGTACTCGCATGGTTCCTTACCTCGGCGGGGATGGCTCGAAGCGCAACCTGGCCACACACTACTGGATCAATGTCGCCTGGGGCGAGATCTGCCGGTTCGCGGCCGTTCGCAAGTAGTAACTTCACGTCCTTGAGACCTTCAGTTCAGCCCTCGGCATGGATCCATGCCGAGGGCTTCTTTATTCTGAATGCGTCCGCATTCCTGACAACCCCCTTCCGCGCCGCCATCGCTGGAATCCAGACGTTTTACCCGCTTTGCGGAGGAACCACGCTTATACGTCTTTTCCCATGTACTTCTTCTTAAGAAACTCGACGCTTTCTCTTAAACCGGTATTTTCGGGGTAGAACAGAAGTATGTCCGGGAATCCTATTGTACTTTCATTCCATCTCTCATTAGCTAAGGTCCTATGTTCTTCGTCGTTAAACTTATATACTTTTTTATAAGTCCTCTTGGTATCAGCTCTAACCATATCTAAATCCGGGATTATCACAGCGTCAATGTTCACAATAAGGTCCCTTTTTATTTCAATTCCCTTTGGGAGGTCATTCACAAAAAAGGTTGTCTCCGTAATTAAATATCCTTGCGGAGGTATTCTATAACTTATGCTTTTATTCCCATAATTTACCCAGGAATCTGTCTCGTGTTTCTGGAACGATAGGTTAAAACTTATTTTCCCTGGCACAGATGAGAGATTATAAAAGGCGAAACAATGACCATCACTCTTATCCTTAATTAGAAACATTTCTATGGAGGGAATTAGCTGAAACTCCACCATCTTCTCGGTTGCAAATGCTTGCTTGCCAATAACTAGGGCGGTTACAAGAAGCACTAAGGCAGACAAAAATGTTTCGACACTAATACAATCAGAGAATAACAAGATAAGGGCGAATGTGCCCAACGCGATACAGATATTTGTAAAGACTTTATCTAGATTTTTCATAAGTTTGCAGAGCGTTTGAAACTACGCCCCAAAAGTAAGTGTCTCAACTCACTTACCACAATGATAGCAAAGATTTCTGTCGGTGGACCCACCGAGAATCGAACTCGGGACTCGGCAATGCGAATGCCGCGGTATACCACTTACCTATGGGCCCAATGCGAAGAAGAACTCCCGGCTGCGCTACGGCACAGCCGGGACTTAAAACCAGGCGTCAGGCATCAAGGGCTTTCACTGCTTCCCGGACCCTCCGAAACACCTGCCGGAGAGAATAAAGCTCTTCTTCGCCCCGCTCTGTTTGGAGGGTATGCTTCCCTACATCACAAGTCACCCAGCACCCCGCCGCCGACCCGTTCCGAGTGAACAGGAACACGAGACGGGGGTTTGTTTTCGAGGGCTCATGGTGTGTGCTGCATGTGAGCCCTTTCCTCCTCAATCTTTCCCGCTCCGTCTCGGGAAGAAGACGGCGCATGATATCGTCTCCCTTCATGAGGCGACCTACATGTGACCCCTTGAGCAACCCCCCGAAATCCTTCCCGAAAGTTCCTTCAGTAAACGTAAGCATAAACGCTCCTTTCCGCCCGGTTTGTGTATATTTGGAAAAGAACCACGCGCGCCTGCCAGGATTCGAACCCGGAACCTTCTGGTCCGAAGCCAGACGCTCTATCCGTTGAGCTACAGGCGCAGGTTACTCCCCAAACTATACCTGCCCTCGCCCGCCTAATCAAACAGTGCAATGAGTCGCGGAAGAAAGACAAGCGCCCCGACGGCAATGGCTCCCAGAGCGATAATAAGCACGCCTGCCGCCGCGACATCTTTAATAAAACGGATGTCTTCGTTATGCTCCGCGCTCACGATGGTTGCGAGGCGCTCAATCGCGTGGTTAAAAAGTTCTGCTCCGAGAACGAGTGCAATCGCTACCGCAACGAAGAGCCATTCCCATACCATGAGGTCGGCAACGATACCCATAATAATGACGGCAACGCCCAAGCCGATGTGAACCGCAAAGTTCCGTTCCAGAGTCAGTGCGTACAAACCGGCAAAAGCGTCGCGGAAACTCTTCACAAGTTCCCGTATGCTCTTCCACACAACGTCAATTCCCTTCTCCTCGTGATAGCGCGCGAGAACGACGAAAGACGATATGAGGAAAGAAACAAGAAACCACCAGAGAACGTCTTCAAAGAGCAAGCCGCCGGGGAGAACGATGCCAGTCAGCTTGTCCATGTGATAGTCCCATGCACCCCATTCTAAAGCGAGCGCCCAGACAATACTCCCGTATACCGTGAGGAGTAGGGTCGCGAAAAAAACCGCTTTTATGTTGCGGCGGAGAACAACGCGAAACTCCCGCCGCACCCAAAGCATCATAAGAAGAGGAAGCGTGAAGAAAAAGGTATAACTAAGGTAAGAAAGCTCGCCAAGCATGGTTTAGGATTCGTCGTCGTTTTTAAAGAGCGTATGCATAACGCTCGCAACGGTGACGATAAAAAGCGTCCCCAGTATATAAAAGCCGATGAATTCTTCAAGAGGGATGCCGCGAATCCACAGCCCCAGGGTCGGTGCGCTGTCGTAACGCCACACGCCGGTCCTGACCGACAGCCAGTCCCAGAAAAACCCGAAGGTATACACAAAGAAAAGCGCCCACGCGATGGTGCGCCTGTAGGCAAAAAGCTTCCGTTCAAAAAGAAACATGACCGCAAGCGGCAAGCCGAAAAATATAAGAAGGAATATAAGCAAGGTAAACATAATGTGGTCGGGCCGCCGGGAATTGGACCCGGTCTACACGCACCCGAAGCGTGCGTACTACCGTCATACTCCGGCCCGGGCAAAACTATCCTACACGATACTTCCCTTTTATCTCCGCTTCAACTCCGCGCTCAAATTCCTCCATTTGCCGCTTCCCTTTCTCTCCCTTTTCCTGAAGCTCCTCGTCCGAAAGCTTCGCGAGCGCTTTCATGCGCTTCGTAAGCAATTCTTCCGTATTTTTCTCCGGAGCGTCCAGTACCTCCTCCATTAAGGCGTTCAAAATCCACCCGACCCGCGGCCCCGGCACAAGCCCCACCGTTTTCATGACTGCCTCGCCATCCACGGCAAGTGCCTTGACCGACAAGGGGTCGCGCCGCACTTTCTCAATCATATAGAGAAGGTGGCGAAGCTTGTACGGAAATGCCTTGGGAACACCGCTCCCGATGCGGTCTGCCTCCCGAAGGCGCAGGAGGTCATCAATATATTCCACGCCCGCGCGGCGGACGAAACGGCGTACGCCGGCTTCGGTCACCTCGCCGACGTTGTAGTAAAAAAGGTGGTAGCGAACAAGATGCGCCACATCCTGCACAAATTGTTTCGGAAATGCGAGTCGTGTGAGAAGTTCGCGCGTCATCCGCGCTCCCACAATCTCGTGATTGTAAAACGTCGCCGCTTCTCCCTCTCCTGCCTTCGTGCGCGGTTTTCCCACATCATGAAGGAGCGCAGACATCCTGACGGTGAGCGAGAAACCGCGCTCGGCGGCATATTGAAGGGAACGGATGCCGTGTTCCCACACGGTGAATGTGTGGTGCTTCGCCTGGTCAATGCCAATGCCTTCCCGCACCTCGGGCATGATGTATTGCAAAAGCCCCAATTCCTCCAAAAGGCGCAGTCCCTGCGCCGCATCCTGCCCCAGCATGAGGCGCACGAGCTCATCCCTCACCCGCTCCACGGCAATTTCCCGGAGGAGTGATGCGTGTTCCCGAATTGCCGCATACGTTTTGTCTTCAATATGCCAGCCCTCTGCAATACCAAGTTCGGTCACAAGGCGCGGCGCGCGCACAAGGCGAAGCGCGTCTTCCTTGAAGCGCTCCGCCGGATTTCCCACTGCGCGAATAACCTTGTTCTTCAGGTCCCGCCGGCCTCCATACGGGTCTATAACTTCCTGCTCTTCAGCCACATTCAGGGCAAGCGCATTAACCGTAAAGTCGCGCCGCGACAGGTCGTCATCAATCGTTTTTGCAAATGTGACCTCATCGGGGTGCCGCTTGTCGGAATAGCGCCCTTCCTTACGGAACGTCGTTACTTCCACAATCGTCAAGGTCGCGTCATCGCTCCCGGTCTTCACTCCTACCGTGCCGAATTCGTTTTCGTATACGCTCTCCGGAAAAATTTTCTGCACCTCTTCGGGTGTCGCGTCGGTCGTGACGTCCCAGTCCTTTGGCGCACGGCCGATAACAAGGTCGCGCACGCACCCGCCTACCGGATACGCGCCATACCCTTCGCGATGAAGCCCTTCAACGATTTCCCGAACCTCCTGGGGCAGTGAATACGCCATACCTTAGTACCAATTACTAGTTACGCTTAAGGTACTCGTGCGCCGAAAGCGCTGCCTTAACGGCGTCTCCGGCGGAAATATTGTTCTGCTTGTACGGGTCGTCAGTCACGTCTCCAGCGGCGAAAACGCCGGGAACGGATGTTGCCGCCGTCTTTGAATCAATCTCCACTTCTCCGCGGGCGTTCACCGCAACGAGGCTCTTCACCGGCTCCGAATTCGGCACGGAACCGATTTCCACAAAAACTCCTTGAACGGCGAGTTCTTTTTCTTCGCCTCCCGCCTCATACATAAGTTCTGTTACCGTTCTTTCGCCCCGAATCTCCTTTGTCCGAGCGTTTAAAATAACGGTAACGTTCCCATTCTTTTCAACCCGCTCGCGCGTCACGGGGTCCCCGCGGAGCGCATCGGTTGTTTCAAGAAGATACACATGCTTCGCGTACGGCAGAAGGTCCTCCACTGCTTCCAGTCCGGCATTGCCGCCGCCCACAACCGCAACCTCCTTGCCCCTGAAAATCGGCGCGTCGCATGTGGAGCAATACGCAACGCCCTTGCCCTCAAGCTTGTCTTCGCCCGGAACGCCGAGCTTCCGACGGCGTCCGCCGGTTGCAAGAATCACTGCGCGCCCTTCTTCGCGCCCGCCGCCATCCACGTCAACGACAAATCCTCCATGCTCTCCGCGGCCGACTGCGACCGCTCGCCCTTCGCGAACCGTCACCACGTCACCGTATTGGCGCACATGTCCCTCAAGCTTTTGTGCAAGCTCAAGACCCGTGATACGCGGCTCGCCAACCCAATTTTCTATCTCATCCGAAACAATGGATTGCCCGCCGAAGGACTCTGTTATGAGAAGTGTCTGTAAGCGTTTCCGCGCCGCATACACCGCCGCCGCCGCGCCCGCAGGACCGCCCCCGATAATAACGACATCATATACCATGCCTTGTATTGTAACCTTGCCATCCATATAATGACAACATGTCAAAAATCACCATTTATACCACTCCAACGTGCGTGTACTGTAAAATGACCAAACAGTTCTTTGCCGAGCACAACGTGCAATACGAAGAAAAGGATGTTGCGGAAAACGAGTCCGCCGCTCACGAAATGGTTGAGAAATCCGGCCAGATGGGCGTTCCCGTCATAGACATTGACGGAAACATCATCGTCGGGTTTGATAAGAAAAAGCTTTCCGAACTCCTCAAAATAAAATAAATATCCCGAGCTCAAAAAGGGTAAGCGCCAGCCGCCCAATACAGCTGGCGCTTTTTATTAATGAACCTTGAGCAGTGCCTCTCTATGGCATATAATTAGAGGTATGGAAAATAAAACATTTAAAAGCAAAGCAATTAAATTGAGGCGGGCTGGGTTAAGTTACAATGAGATTAGAAAAAGAATTGGGGCGCCGAAAAGCACGCTCAGCTCCTGGCTAAAGAACATCCCTCTGAAACCTGAACACAAGAAACGACTCTACACGAAACAAATAGAAATACTCTCGCGAGGACCACAAAGCCAGAAAGAGAGAAGGAAACGGGAAATAGAAAAAATAATCAGCAAGGCACAGAGAGAAATATCGCTTCCTCTTACTCATGATACATATAAACTCTTCGGCGCAGCGCTGTACTGGGCAGAAGGTTCCAAAACGAAACATTTTGCGATAACAAATTCGGACCCTTACCTTATTTTGTTCATGGTAAAGTGGTTTGGAGAAGCTTTAAACATCGGACCTGGTCAACTGAAAGCTTGGCTCAATGTCTACAGTCAACAGAATGAGGGAGATTTAAAAAAGTTCTGGTCTGACTTAACTGGTATCCCTATCAAAAACTTTGGAAAGAGTTATACAAAACCGACAAGTAAGGGATATAAGAAAAATACTCTATACTACGGCACCATAAGAGTTAGGGTTGCAAGGGGAACGGACATAAGACACCGCGTCTTCGGATGGGTATCAGGTGTTTTACAAAACCTAAATCCGCATGTAGAATCAACTCAAAGAAAGTGGGTGTCTTTGACAAAAACAGAACGTCCGCCGGTGAATTTAACCCCCCGTAGCTCAGTTGGAAGAGCTGCTCCCTCTTAAGGAGAAGGTCGTAGGTTCGAGCCCTACCGGGGGGACACATGGAACTCTTGACTCTCCTTTCCGATCTTCCGCGCGCAAAACGCTTCCTCCCGAAACTCAAAAAACTGGGTCTCACGACCGTCGGCGATCTTGTCTACCACTTCCCTTACCGCTACGAGGATTTCTCCCGTGTTGTCCCCATTGCTTCGCTCAAGTTAGGCGAACCCGGAACGGTGCGCGGCACAATCGCGTCAATAAAAACGACCCGCATCTTCCGGCGGCGCCTTACGATAACCGAAGCTCGAGTAGAAGATGCAAGCGGCTCGGTGCGCGTCGTTTGGTTTAACCAGCCGTACCTCTCAAACGTGCTCACCGAAGGAAAAGAGGTGAACCTCGCCGGCGAACTTGAAGAGAAAAAGGGCAAGCCCGTCATTATGAACCCGATTCATGAATTTGCAGGCGGCAACGCGACACACACGGCGCGCATCATTCCCATATATCCGGAAACAAAAGGTTTCACGTCGCGCGGCATCCGCTACCTGGTAACCCCGATTTTAAAAACGCTCCCGCTCCTTACAGACCCGGTGCCAAGCGCGGTGCGTGATGAAGCGGCCTTGCCGGAACTGAACACCGCGCTCCGCGACATTCATTTCCCCGCAAATATTACTGACGCGGAGCGCGCCCGGGCGCGCTTCATCTTCGAAGACTTTCTCGCTTTTCAGCTGTATAACCTTATCCGCCGCAAAAAATTCGCAGAGCGAGCGGCAACTTCCATACGAGCCGATGCGTCATATCTCAACGAGCTTATTGCCGGGCTTCCTTTCGGCCTTACCCAGTCGCAGGAACACGTCTTGAGTGACGTGTGCGGCGATATTGCCCAAAGGCACCCCATGCGGCGCCTCCTTGAAGGCGATGTCGGCTCGGGAAAAACCGTTATTGCTTCTCTCGCCGCGCTCCTCGCCGCTCGCGCGGACGCGCAGTCAGCCGTCATGGCACCGACCGAAATTCTCGCCACGCAACACTTTGAAACGCACATGAGGCTTTTTCCCAAAAGCGAGGAAGGTGTCGCGCTTCTCACGGGAAGCCGCGCGCGGCTCTTCTATGGAGAAGGGCTTATGAGCGATACGAAACGGCCCGATATCGTGAAACGCATCGCCGAGGGAAAGATACGCATTGTGATAGGCACGCACGCGCTTATACAGAAATATGTTTCGTTCAAAAACCTCGCTCTTGTTGTTGTTGACGAACAGCACCGCTTCGGCGTTGAACAGCGCGCCGCCCTCATGAAAAATAGCGTATGTCTGATACCTCACTTCCTAAGCATGACGGCAACACCCATCCCGCGCTCGCTCGCCCTCACTATGTGGAGCGACCTTGATATTTCCTACCTCACGGAGCTCCCCAAGGGGCGGAAACGCATCAAAACATACGTTGTCCCGCCCGGGAAGCGCACAGGCGCCTATAATTTCATACGCGAGCGAATACGCGAAGGCAGGCAGGCGTTCGTCATCTGCCCGAGGATAGCCGCCTCCGAAAACGGAGACGAGGTAAAAACCGTCACCGAAGAGCACACAAAACTTTCGCGCGACATATTTCCCAACCTTGAAGTCGGCCTTCTCCATGGAAGGCTAAGGAGCAAAGAGAAGGAGGAAGTTATGCGGCGGTTCGCGGAAGGGAAAACGCACATTCTCGTCGCCACGTCAGTCGTTGAGGTTGGTGTAGACGTTCCAAATGCCGCCGTCATGATGATTGAAGGCGCCGACCGCTTCGGCCTCGCCCAACTTTACCAGCTTCGCGGGCGCGTCGGGCGGGGAATCCACGAATCATACTGCCTCCTTTTTACCGATTCGCCGTCGGACACCGTGCGCGAGCGGCTTGCCCTGGTCGCCAAAGCAAAGAACGGTCTGGAACTTGCCGAAAAGGACTTGGCGCTCCGCGGCCCGGGAGAATTTTTCGGCACAACGCAAACCGGCATGCCCGACCTCGCCATGAAAGCCTTGGAACATCCCGACGTCGCGCGTGAAGCAAAGCGCCACGCCGCGAAACTTATCGCACAAGACCCTACCCTCACCTCTTATCCAGCCCTCAAACAAAAAATCCGCGACCTCATTGCGCGGATACATAAAGAGTAAGTTATCGGACCTTCACGTTGAACTTCCCCTCAAGAAGCGAGGTGATGTTTTTCATCTCCTTATCAATCTCCTCGGAAGAGAGTGTGCGGTCTTCGGCACGGAACACGATGCGCAAGGTAATGCTCTCGCGCCCGCCCTCGTCATATTCGTCAATCAAATCAACGTCCTCAATAAGGCGAATATTTGACTCCTCAACAGCGCGCATGATGTTCCCGATGCGCGCGCCTAGAGGGAGCGCGAGCGACATGTCGCGCACCGCCGCCGGATATTTCGGAAGTGGCTCGTATGACCGCTCCCACTCCACGACCTTAAGAAGCTCCTCCATATCAAGCTCGGCATACGCCGCACGGAAGCTTTTTGAAATCTTGCCGATAACGCGGTCGTACGAAACAATCTCCACACCCTCGTCTTGCGGGAGCTCGCGCATGAACGCATCGGTCAACCCGAGCCGGGCAAGCAATTCCTGTATAACCCCCTTCACGGCAAAGAACGTTTCCTTGCCGCTCGAGCCGTGGGCAATGCCTACGGCGTACCGCTCGCCTCCTTTGAATATCTTACCGACCTCAAACACCCTGACCTCGTCGGAGAAACGGAGATTTTCGGCGACATCCTTCATAAGCCCTTCGCGGAGAGTCGTACGAAGATGCGATTTGTCTTCCGCGATGGGGTTTTTAAGCTCAAGCTCCCCTTCCGGAGCAAACGAGTAATGGTACGCCTCGTTGAACCTGAATCCTATAAGAATGTCCCGCACGAGGTCTGCAAGCGCAAAATGCTCGTCAATCGCGTGCTCGCCGACCGAAAGTGTAAGAGAAACCGACGGTACGTTCCCATATCCAAAAAGACGAATGATTTCTTCCGCAAGATCTGCCTGGGTTTCAATATCCTGCCGCAAGGGCGGCACGTGAACGATATTTCCCGCCTCCCAGCGAGGCTCGCCCCGCTGAGCGGGGCGGCCCGTGACTCGAAAGCCGAGACGGCGGAGATCTTTGAGCGCCTCCGCGGTCTTTATAACAACTCCGGTAAGGGATTTGAATGCGACCGGAGAGAACGTTATCCTTCGCCATACCGGCTGGCATGGCGAGGTGTCAGTTATGCCTCCCGCGCGAGCTCCGGCAGTTTCTTTCAAAAGCTCCGCCGCCCGCCGCGCACCCATATCCACAAGCAGAGGGTGCAGGTCGTGGGAAAACCTGACCGACGCATCGGTGGCAAGCCCCAGAAGCTTTGACGTGCGGTAGATGTTCTGCGGGGCAAAGCACGCCGCCTCAACGATAACGCGCGTCGTATGCGCTGTGACCGCCGCGCGCGCGCCGCCTTTTATTCCCGCAATCCCGAGAGGTCCCTCATCATCCGCAATCACGAGAACCGACGGCGAGAGGGTGTATGCCGCTCCGTCAATCGTGCGGATGACCTCCCCCTTCCGTGCGGTGCGGACAACAATGCCGCC
>MFKH01000005.1:0-2351 GCA_001779505.1 Candidatus Jorgensenbacteria bacterium GWA1_54_12
TGCGGTGCGGACAACAATGCCGCCCTGAATTTTCTCTGCATCAAAAGCGTGCAGGGGTTGCCCTGTCTCAAGCATCGCAATATTCATCGCATCAACCACATTATTCACGGGGCGCAAACCGCATTCACGGAGCGCGCTCCGCATCCATGGCGGAGATTGCTTTACGGCAACGCGGGTGAACTCCCGCGCGACATAGCGCGAACAAAGAGAGGTCTTCACCGAAACCCTCGCGCCGCGTGAGCGTGTTTTTTGGAGCGGCTCCATGCGCGGCATTCGTACGCCCTTCAAGCGTAAAATTGCCGCCGCTTCGCGCGCCACGCCAATGTGAGATGCCGCATCCGCATAGCGGTTTGAAGGAATCGTCGCATCAATCGTTTTCCCGCCGCTGTCTTCCGCCTCAAAGGCATGCATGCTTAAGGCCTCTATAAGCGCTTTCTTGTTCCTCAAGCCCGGCAGATATCTTTGAAGCAGCGTGTAACTGAATTTCATTTTAGAATTGCTTTACGAACCGCATGTCTCCCGAATACATAAGGCGGATGTCGGGTATGCCGTATTTGATCATTGCCAGACGGTCAAGCCCGACGCCGAATGCAAAACCCTGCACATCGCGCGGGTTATATCGCGCCGCATCAAACACGTTCCGGTGCACCATGCCCGCACCCATAAGTTCAAGCCAGCGGGAACCAAGTTTCACATCAACCTCAATGCTCGGCTCGGTAAAGGGAAAATAGCTCGGTCTGAAACGGAATTTCACGCCGGCACCGAAAAGGCGCTTCAGCATCGTCTCAATCGTGTATTTCAAATTCGCCAAACTCACGTCTCTGCCAACCGCAAGCCCCTCAACCTGATACAGATTCGTCTCGTGCGACGCATCGGTTGCCTCGTAGCGGAATACCCGCCCGGGAACGATTATCTGAAAGGGCGGCTCGTGCGTTTCCATATACCGCACCTGCATGGAGCTTGTGTGTGTCCGGAGAAGCATACCGGGCTTCATAAGCCAAAACGTATCCCACATGTCTCGCGCGGGGTGGTCGGGCGGCATGTTCAAAACGTCAAAATTATAGTGTTCCGACTCTACTTCCGGCCCGTCAACGACGGAAAAGTTCATGGAAACGAAAATGTCTCGCACGCGTCGGTACATAAGGGTTAAGGGGTGCATATGCCCCGTTTCAATCCGCTCGCCCGGGCGCGTCACATCCAGGCGTGGCAGGGCGCCCCGAGACAAAAGCTCCTCTTGCTTCACCTTCACTGCGTCAAGAAGTTTCTCTTTGAGCACATTCGCCGCCATACTCACCTGCTTCCGCTCCGAGAGCGGCATGTCCTTGAGCGAGCGGAGAAGTCCGATAAGCTCGCTTTTACGCCCCAGGTGCTTCACCCGCGCCGCCTCAAGTTCGCCGAGGCCACGAGCCCTCTCAATCTCGGCAAGCGCTTGTGATGCAATCTCGCTGATATTCATGGTTTCTTTCTGCGCGGGCGATGGGACTTGAACCCACGACCTTCCCCGTGACAGGGGGACGCTCTATCCGGGCTGAGCTACGCCCGCACATAACGAGTTTATTACCTGACGCGCGCCTTGTCCAGACGGAAAAATGGTGCCGACGGGAGGACTCGAACCTCCGGCCTAAGCTTTATGAGGGCTTCGCTCTAACCACTGAGCTACGTCGGCAAGAAAAGATGCAACCCCAATTTTGACAAAAAGCCGCCGAGTTGTAAAATGGGCGTGCGGGGTAGAGCAGCCTGGTAGCTCGCGAGGCTCATAACCTCGAGGCCGTTGGTTCAAATCCAACCCCCGCAACAATGAAATCCCAGACCCACAGGTGTAGGTCTGGGATTCTATTTAATAGGATTGGATTTGAACGAAGTGAAACATCCAACCCCCGCAACATTTATACCTGCATCCGCTCCTTGTGCATCCGAAGCGCGCGGCGGACAAGAACAACTATTCCCGCAATGAGGAGAAGCGACAAAACTGCCGCCCCGATTTTTATAAAGAGAATTTTCGCCGCAAGAGCTTTAAACGCATCAGTCAGCGTTTGCGCCCCGACCGAAACCATCGCCATAAGGTACTTGGCATAAAGCTTCAGCTCCTCCGGCCCGAACTCGCCGTGCACGATATCGCTCAAAACGTCAGTAAGATTTTTCATATGCGTATCCGGCGCCTAACACGTCGCCGTCTCTCCCCCGCCGCCCGGTAAGTTGGAACCCGACAGGGAACCCGTCTTTCGTCCGGTAATCCTTAACCGGCACCGACAATGCCGGCAATCCCGCCAAACTTGCAGGCACCGTAAACACATCTTCAAGGTAAAGTGCCAAAGGGTCTTTCGTCTTCTCGCCGAGCTTGAATGGCGGCG
>MFKH01000005.1:2431-8539 GCA_001779505.1 Candidatus Jorgensenbacteria bacterium GWA1_54_12
CCCGCCTCCAAGTAATAGGCATCGTAGTAACCTGACGAGAGTACAAACGTCCCGAGCGTAATGCGCCGCTTCACTTCCTCGCCGAACCCGGCTTCACGGGCCTCTACATACGCCTTCTGAAGCGTACGCTCCGCCGCACGGCTCCCGTAACGCATGCCGTCATACCGCGCAAGATTACTACTCGCTTCCGCCGGCATCACAATATAGTAACAGGCAATGGCATGCCGGGTGTGCGGCAAACTGACTTCCACAATCCGCATGCCGAGCTTTTCAAACGTCTCCCGCGCCATGTCCACGCCGCGCCGGACTTCCTCATGAAGCCCCTCGGTAAAATATTCCCGCGGCATGCCCACGGTCATGCGCCGCGTTTCCTCAAGGGGCAACATGTCTCCCTTCACATTCACGCTCGTTGCGTCAAACACGTCCTTCCCGCGAATGGCGTCAAAGAGAATGCTCACATCCTCCACGGTCCTCCCTATGGGACCGATAACATCCATGCTTGAGGCCATGGCGATAAGCCCGTGCCGCGAAACCGCGCCGTAGGTCGGGCGCAGTCCGACAACGCCGCAAAACGCAGCCGGCTGGCGTACCGAGCCGCCGGTGTCGGAACCCAAGGCGGCGAGCGCTTCGCCGGACATGACTGCCGCCGCCGAACCGCCCGATGAGCCGCCGGGAACATAAGCGGTGTTTAACGGGTGCCGCGCAGGATAATAGGCGGAATGTTCTGTGGATGAACCCATGGCAAACTCATCAAGGTTTGTCTTCCCCAAAAACACTGCCCGCTCCTCCCGAAGCCGCGTGATGACGGAAGCGTCATAACTCCCCTTATACTCGCGAAGTGCGAGCGAGCCGGCAGTCGTCGGAACGCCTTCCATGAGAATGGTGTCTTTTATCGCAAGCGGCACGCCCGAGAGGGGCGGCAACTCGTCCCCTCGTGCAACGGCCGCGTCAACTCCCTGTGCGGACGAAAGCGCCTCGTCTTTCAAAAGATGAAGGTATGCACCCAATTCTTCGTCCCGCTCCGTAATGATGCTGTATGCGCTCTCCGCCGCTTCGCGGGCGGAAAACTCCCCGCTCCGCAACCCTTTTTGAAACTCTGCAATCGTAAGAGAGGAAAGTTTCATAATATTTTCGGCACGGCGAGGTATCCGTCGCGTTCCGCGGGAAACGCGCCGCGCGCCGCTTCGCCCGAGAGATGCCTTACCGCATCGTACGCATCTTCGCGCACTGCGTTTTCTACAAGTACGTGTTCCTTAACGACCCTCTCCGCACCGACTCCGCGCAGGGAATCAACATACGAAACAATCTCCTGCATGTCAGTCATTGACTCTTTCCCGCGAAGCGTGATGCGGGAAAGGTCCGTTATGTGTTCCAGTAAATGCTTATCAATGAGAGACATGAATAAGTTTCAAAAATTCTTTTTCGTCAATAACCTTAACGCCTTTTCTGCGCGCCTCCGCAAGCTTCGTCCCCGGCGCCTCACCGGCAACAACGTAGTCGGTCTCTCCGCTCACGCTCTCCATCACGTTCCCGCCGCGCTCTTCAATGCGGTGCTTCGCTTCGCTTCGCGAGAAAGAAAGCGTTCCGGTCAGTACAAACTTAATGCCCTGCAGGTGGCTGTTTACCCTCTGTGCTTCACTATAAAGTCGGACGCCTGCCTTATCAAGCTTCTCTAAGAACTCCGCGTTTCGTTTCTCATGAAACCAGTCATAAATGCTCCGCGAAACCGCCGGCCCGATGTCTGGAATTTCTTGCAGATCTCCCATAGACATTTTCTGCATAACACTCAACATGTCCACTGGTTTTGATATTTTGGCTTCGACACTTGACATTCGCTTCGCAAGAAGCGCGCTTGTCTCCTCCCCGACATGCAGAATACCCAAAGAATAAATGAATCGCTTGAGTGAAACGCGCCTTTTCTCCTTGAGCTCCCGCACGATGTTTTGTGCCGACTTCTCGCCGAAGCGCGGCAAAGACGAAATATCCCCCTCCCGAATCGTAAAAAGGTCGGCCGCGTCGCGCATAATCCCGGCGCCAAGAAATGCATCAATAACCCTCGGCCCGACGCCTTCCACGTCAAAAGCGCCGCGCGAAACGAAGTGCCGCAGTGCTTCCCTATGGCGCGCGCCGCAACGCGGGTTTGAGCACCGGTAAAACGCGCCGTCACGCACGACGGGCGACCCGTCTACGGGGCAAACCGCGGGTGGCTTTTGCTTTCGCTCCTTCCCGGCGCGCAGGTGCGGCAAAACCTGCGTTACCTGTGGGATAACATCTCCAGCGCGCGAAACGACAACCGTGTCGCCGACCCGAACATCAAGCGACATTACCTGGTCAAAATTGTGCAGGGTTGCGTGTTCAATCGTCACGCCGCCAAGATTAACGGGTGCAAGATGCGCAACCGGCGTAATGACGCCCGTTCGCCCAACCTGGAAAAGTATATCCAAGACGCTCGTCGTTGCTTCCCGCGGAGAGAATTTGTACGCAATCGCCGCACGCGGCGCTTTGCCAATAACTCCCGCTTTCTCAAAAAGCGCGTTGTCGTTCACCATAACGACAATGCCGTCTATCTCATACTCCAGCCGTTCGCGCTTTCTCTCCCACTCGTCACGGAATGCAAACACATCAGCCAGTGTCTCCGTGCGCCTGTTGTGAGGATTTATCCTGAAACCAAGTTTCTTCAAGAGCGCGTGTTCCTCGTCGTGCTCCGTAATCCCCATGCGCTTCAGGTCCGCTTGAGGCAATGCGATATCATATGCAAACGACGTGAGCCTGCGGGCGGAAGTGACCCGCGGGTCAAGCTGGCGCACGGAACCAGCGGCAAGGTTGCGCGGGTTGGCATACGGCGCTTCTCCCTGCTTCTCGCGCTCGCGGTTCACCCGTCGAAACTCGTCCTTCGCGAGAAACACCTCGCCTCGGACAACAAGCCGACTCGGAACTCGCAACCCGGAACCCGTAGCCCGCAGGGTAAGTGGTATCGCCTCAATGGTTTTCAAGTTTTGCGTCACGTCCTCGCCCGTCACTCCGTCTCCACGCGTGGAGCCTTGCACGAGAACGCCATTTTCATACACAAGTTCAATCGCCAATCCGTCAATTTTCAGCTCGCAATAAAATGCACGCGCGCTTCGGCCGAGAACGTCTCCTGCGCGGCGCGCCCAGGCGTCCATGTCGGCGCGGCTGAAAGCGTCGTTGAAAGAGAGCATCGGCGTCTCGTGGTGCGCCTTGCCGAAACTCTTGAGCGGTTTCCCTCCCACGCGTCTCGTCGGCGAGTCCGGAGTGATGAGCCGCGGGAACTCCTGTTCCAGGTCAAAGAGTTCTTTTTTTAGCGAATCAAGAGCTTCCGGCGAAAGTGTTTGCTTATCCAGAACATGATATGCATATCGGTGCCGGTTTATCTCTTCCTTGAGCTTCTGAATCCGTTCCCGCGCCGCTTTCTCCTGCATGTTCTTTTATTGCACAAACACTGTTTCCAAAACCCGCTCCGCTCCGTCGGCGCTCGTGCCATGCGACACGATCTGTACATCGCCGGCGCCGACGCTACTCGTGAGCGTGAAACAGGCTCCGTTATCAAAGGAAACCTCCGCATCAGTGCAGCTCACGGGAACCTCAAGCGTGCCCGTATCGCACCCGGCCTTAAAGAAACACCAGCTCGCGTATTCAAGCCCGGTGTCGGATGCAAAAACCGCCTTTGCCGACGCCTCAGCCCCGCGCACCTGCCGGATTTGGTGCAAGACGAGAACGCCGCCGATAACGGAGGCTGACAACATGATGCCACCCAGAATCATGATGCTCACGAGCATTACCTGCCCTTTTATAAATGTGTTCATATTTCAGGTACCTCCTCAGGTAATATACGTGCCGAAACCGTGCTTTGAACTTGTGCCGTTATCGCGGCTTGCGGGTCGCGCGGCGCTGTCCACAAAACGAATGTAATGCGCCACGGACTGTCTGTGCCGCTCTGCGTCTTCACAAACCGAAGCTTTTTGATTGACGTGGTGCGTGCATTGAGCTTTCCTGCAACACCGTTCTCACTCCGCACAATGTCACTCCCGTCAAATATGTACTCAATCTCGCGTTCCGCGCCGTCTTTATAACGATAGAAACATAACTTCACCCCTTCGTTTGCACTGCTTCCGCCGGGAGTACATGACGCCTCCGGTGTCGCAACAATCGCAAAGAGGTATCCCGACCGTATCTCGCGGGAAATGCGTTCCATAATGATGCCTGTGTCGCCTTGAACCGTGAGAATCTGATTCACCTGCCGCTGTGTACGAACGGCCTGCACGAAAATGCCTGCCGTTATTTGCGTCGCGACAAGAAACACCGACACGCCCACGAGCATCTCAATGATAGTGAACCCCTTGTTTCTCATGGTCTCCAGTCAAAAAAATGATTCTCAACCGACACGGACCTTTCTTCGCCGCCGCGCGCGGTCCATCGGACAACCGAGATAACCTTCATCTCGTCGTCTCCCGTCACGCCATCGCGGGCGAGGGACGTAATCATTATCTCCCGCCGATATGTTGTTGTGGCTTCATCGGCACCACTGCATCCGCCGCCATTGTCATAATCATACAATCCCGTGTCCCCGTGAAAGCACAGGCGCCGTCCGCTTGAGGCGACGGGTGCAGTGTCGCCATAAGCCATTTCGTACGTGCCGCCGCCGAGCCCGTCGTTCCACGCGAGGTCTTTCGTGTAATTCCCGTCAACGATGCTCTTCACCATTTCAATCCCTTCCGCCGCGAGGTATGCGGCAGAAGCCTCGGCACCGATGTCTTTGCCTACCGCAGCCGACCTTGTCAAAAGGAGCATAAACCCCAAAACACCGACCAAACCGATGGATATGGCAACAATGCTCTCTATGAGAATCTGGCCGCCGCTATGGCGTTGTGATTTGTCCCGATTCATATATTTCTATATTGGTCGTTTCGCTCCCTGTCGCAAGACTCACCATTGCCGGCCACAAACCGGACGGCATCACCCTAACGACGACTTCCGGCGGCACAAATGTAATGTCCGACGGAGCGGTTACACTAACCTGCGGGTTCAGCGCGTACGTCTCCACATCCCCGTCGCCAGCACCCCGCACATAATCTGCGGCACTGCAAGGAGAGGCCTTATCTTCAAAAAGGGTGATAGTCTTCGCTTCCGCATCAAAATGAACTCCATATGCGCATATCGTTTCCCCTGCCGTGTACCCTTTCACGGCAAGCGCCCGCGCGCGCCCCAGGTAACTCACAATCGCGGCCTCGTCGCGCAAAATCCTCGTCTGCGCGCGGTTTGATGCACCATAAGACAGGGCGAGCGTTGAAAGCAACACCATAATGCTCAAGGTAACTATGACCTCGTAGAGGGCGAAGCCGCGGGAGCATTTCTCCATGCTCCCATTATAACAGCAATCCGAAGTATGCCGCGAGCGCCTGATAACCGAGTAAAACCGTAAACGCCATGCCTCCGACAAGAAACGGGGCAAAGGGAAGCCGGTCCTTCATCGTTTTTCGCCGCAAGAGAAGCATAACTGCCCCGAATATGCCTCCCGCGATGAAGGCGATGAAGAGCGATACGGCAGTGTCGGGGAACCCTAGGATAAACCCGCCTGCAAGCGCAAGCTTCACATCGCCCCATCCCATCGCTCGCCCGCGCGAAAGAAACGCAAAGAGCGAAAGAAACGCACCGCCCAAAAGTGCGCCGAGAACGCGGCTCAAAAGAACGCTCGTTGAAGGGAAAAACATAAACGCATAATGCCGGAGAAACGATGCCGGGAAAGCCTGCAGGGGACCCGAGAAATGCATAACAAGAAGCGCCGCGCCGCACACCGCGAGAATGATATTCAGCTCGTCCGGCACAAGATACTGCCGCACGTCTATGATTGCAATCGTAAGCCATGTCAAGAATACAATTGTCCACAAAACAGAAAGAAGCGAAAACCACGCCGTGGGCGCGGTTGTATAAAACTGGACGAGATACTCCGGCACGAACGCCGCGATAAGGCCGCATATAAGCTCGACTGCGGGGTATTGAAAAGAAATCTTCGCGCCGCACCGCGCGCACCGCGCCCGGAGAAAAATAAAGGAAATGATGGGGATAAGCTCAAACCACCTCAAGACCTCT
>MFKH01000005.1:8657-9389 GCA_001779505.1 Candidatus Jorgensenbacteria bacterium GWA1_54_12
TTACCAAGGCGAGCATGTTTGCTTTCTACCCGCCGATAGACACGCAGTATGCATCAGGGTCCGAGCACATGCAGGTCGGGGGCGGAATGAGCGGGTTGCCGATAGGACTCACGTTATCGTTTGACTGGTAGCTATCAATGCCTGCCTGGCGGGGATTTTCAAGACACGCGCCCAAAACATACTTCTGCGAGTTTTTACGAACGTATCCGTACTTGCCTCCTTGCGGGTCTTCGGGAAGCGTTTCAGTAACCGCCGCGTAAACATCCAGAGGGTATGACCCGCTTTCAAAATAGAGATTCTCAAGGCCATTCTGGATTTGGCGAATATCGGCAAGACGCCGCGAGTCGCGCGCCCGCGCGCGCGCCTCGGAAAGCCCGACCAAAAGGGCCGACGACAAGAGGCCGATAATC
This sequence comes from Candidatus Jorgensenbacteria bacterium GWA1_54_12, assembly GCA_001779505.1. Classification (GTDB taxonomy): domain Bacteria; phylum Patescibacteriota; class Minisyncoccia; order UBA6257; family GWB1-50-10; genus GWA1-54-12. The sequence goes on from MFKH01000005.1 coordinate 9,068, forward strand.
GTCACAACGACAAGCATCTCTATGAGGGTGAACCCTTTTTGGTTCATCTTATTCATCCTTGTGCAACCGTTTTACTCGGGAGCAACGCAGAACGCGGGAGCTGCGGCAATGGCGGCTGGACAATTGCCATTGCTGAAATTGTCGTTTTCGCTGTTCTCCAATCCTATACCAAGCTCGTAGGAGAAATTGCTCCCTGTCCGTACGTACTGGTACTGATCGCCCTGCGGGTCATCGGGGATATGAATCGTATCTCCCGTTCCGTCCCCCGCTTCCGGATAACCGTCTGCGTCCGTGTACAACGTTTCCAATTCATTCTGAATCT
>MFKH01000005.1:9411-9714 GCA_001779505.1 Candidatus Jorgensenbacteria bacterium GWA1_54_12
GGCGTCGCGCGCTTTCGCACGGGCGCCGGACAAGCCGACAACGACAACCGAGCTCAAGAGACCGACAACGGCAACAACAACAAGCATTTCAATGAGCGTAAAACCTTCTTGTCTTCTCATGTTGGATTTGCTGTGTGACTCGACCTTATAGTAGTTGCTTCCATTGTATCACGTCTAGAATACCTTGGACAGGTTATACAAAGGCAGAAGGATAGAAGCGAAGAGAAGCCCAATAAGAACGCCGATGACGACCATGAGAATCGGCTGTATAAGGGATACGAGGTTTTCAACCATGTCTTCCAC
>MFKH01000005.1:9722-11563 GCA_001779505.1 Candidatus Jorgensenbacteria bacterium GWA1_54_12
TATAGAACGAATTAATCTTGTCCAAGAGTTCCTCCAGGCGGCCAGTTGATTCGCCGACGCTGATAAGCTGGGAAACAAGCGGGGGAAACTCGGGGCTCGCTTCCAGCGCTTTGGAGAGGAGCACGCCGCGCCGCACATCAAGGGCGGCTTCGCGGAGCGCCCCCTGGTACACAACGCTCCCGATGGTGTGCGCCGAAATCTCAACCGCTTGCGGTATAGTAAGACCTCCCTTAATAAGAACTCGCGTCGATTCCGCAAATCGCGACAAATAGAGCTTGCGGAACAGTTCGCCGAAAACCGGCAGCCGCAGGGCAAGCTCGTCGCGCACCCCTCTCCCCTCGTTTGACTGGAAGTAATCAAAAAGAACAAGGATGATAGCCGCTATGCCGATAAGAACCGCCCACCACCACGTTGAAACGAACCCTCCGACGGCAAGCACGATGCGCGTATACACGGGGAGCTCAACGTTTGATTCTTTGAAAATCGGGGTGATTTGCGGGAGAACCACCGTCGTCATAAGTCCCACGACAACGAGGAAAAGCACGATGATGAAAGATGGGTACAGCATGGCGCCGCGCACCTTGCTTGTAAGCGCCGCGCGCGCCTCCAAGTGGTCGGCAAGAAAGCTCAAAACCTCATTCAAACGTCCGGTAATTTCCGAAGAACGCACCATATTGACGTAAAAATCGGAGAATACCCCCTTCTGCCGCTCCAATGCCTGCGAAAGCGAGAAACCGGCGTCAACATCCTGTGCAACCTCGGCAATTGCTTCTTTTAAAACTGGGTGTTCTGCTTGGCGGTACAAGTTTCGCAAGCTGTCGGACAAAGGCACCTGCGACGACAAGAGTGTTGCGAGCTGGCGAGTAAAAATCATAAGGTCCGAAATCTTCACCCGCTTGAATATGTTCGCCAGCCGGTCATACCACCGCTCCTCAACAACTGGCTCAATGTTCAGAACAAAAAGATTGTGGCCGGACAAAATGCCGACGGCCGCCTCGCGGTTTGACGCCTCAACGTTTCCCACCTGGAGCTCTCCTGCTTGCGTGCGCGCCTTGTATATGAATTTCGCCATGGTGGTTAATTATATCCTCTCTAAAAGTATTCTTAATTCCGACGGGTTCAGCGAGTACGCTTCTGCCTGCTCAAGCGACAGTTCCTTGCGCTTTACCAAGCTTGCCAAAGACCGGTTCAGGGATATCATACCTTCCTGAACGCTCGTCTCAATCACCAAGTCAATCTGATAAATTTTCCGCTCACGGATGAGGTTTCGCACGGCGGAATTCGCAATCATGATTTCAACGGCCGGGACGCGCCCCCCGCCGACGCGCGGCACCAGCCGCTCCGAAACAATGGCGACCAAGGTTCCGGCAAGCTGTGAAGCAATCTGTCCCTGCTGGTTCGGTGGAAATGAGTCAATGATGCGGTCAACCGTTTGTGAAGCGGAGTTCGTGTGAAGCGTGGAGAAAACCAGATGCCCGGTTTCGGCAGAGGTCATTGCCGTTGCCATTGTTTCGGGGTCGCGGATTTCACCGACCATGATAACGTCGGGGTCCTGGCGCAACACCGAACGAAGCGCGCGACGGAACGAAGGTGTGTCTGACCCCACTTCGCGCTGGGACACAATGCACCGGTCCTGCGAAAAGATATACTCAATCGGGTCCTCAACGGTAATGATGTGCCCGGTGCGCCCGTGGTTAATTTCGTCCAAGAGCGCGGCAAGAGTGGTTGATTTACCGTGTCCCGCCGGCCCCACAACCAGGACAAATCCCTGCTTCAGCCGCGTGAAATCGTGGAGAACCGGGGGCAGTCCCAGTTCCTCAATGGTGCGTATGTGCGCGGGC
>MFKH01000005.1:11575-17056 GCA_001779505.1 Candidatus Jorgensenbacteria bacterium GWA1_54_12
GCCGCCGCCATAAAATCGCGGTGGAAATACACATTGACCCGAAAGCGCGCCTTATCTTCATAACTGTACGAAAGGTCAAGCTCGCGGTTCTTTATAAATTCCTCCTTTTGTGCATCGTCCAAAAGCCCGAGGACCAGCCCTTGGGTATCTTCGGAGGTCAGGATGTTCTCCTTCGCTATGGGGACAAGAACACCGTCAACACGCAAGGTTGGCCTCCGGCCGACCGAAATATGCAGGTCGCTTGCCGCCTGTTTCGCCGTCGCGAGAAGCAATTCTTCCAGTTTTTGTTTATATTCCATTTACGGGTCACTGGTTACGAGTTACCGATTCCTATTCTTCTGTCTCCCTCATCACTTCTTCAAGCATAACCTCGCCGCCAAGTGCCTTAATGATACCATCCTGCCGCAAACTCACCATACCTTGCCGTTCGGCTTCCGCACGCACGGTGTCTTCCGTGAACGGTTTTGCGACAGCCGAACTCAACTCTCGCGTCATGCGAAGGATTTCAAAGAGTGCCACACGTCCTTTTGTTCCCTTCCCTCCGCACGCGTCGCACGACGCATCGCCGCCCAGTTCGTAAATCTCATACGGCGCGGAGAACTGCCGCCTCACGTCGCGGCGCGCGTCTTCCGAAAGTTCCTCAAGCGCTTTTTCTATAACCTGCTGCGCCTCGGGCGGCGCCTTGCGCTTCACGCGGCATTTTTCGCACAGACGGCCAACCAAACGCTGGGAAATCATAAGGCGCAGAGAAGAAGCGAGAAGAAACCCTTGTACGCCAAGGTCAACAAGACGCGGGATAACGCCAACGGCATTATTCGTATGCAGTGTTGAGAGCACGATGTGCCCGGTCAGGGCGGCGTGCACCGCAAGCTCCGCCGTTTCGCCGTCACGGATTTCGCCGACCATAATGACATCGGGGTCCTGCCGCAAAATCTGCCGCAGGCCGGAAGCGAATGTATAGCCGATGCTCGGCAAAACCTGCGATTGGTTGACCCCCTCCATGAAATACTCCACGGGGTCTTCCAAACTCACGGCATTCACGTCTTCTCCCGACAGGCGCCGCATGATGGCATAAAGTGAAGTGGTCTTTCCCGACGAGGTCGGACCGGTCGCGAGTATCATACCGAACGGCGCATCAATCTCCTCTTTCAAGATCGCCATGTGGTACGGGCGCATGCCAAGCTCTTCAATGCTTTTCAAACCTGTCGTCGGGTCCAGAACGCGGATGGCAACCTTTTCTCCGGAAGGCGTGGGGAACGTGGATACGCGGAAGTCAATGTCGCGCCCGAACACAATACTTCGGAATCTGCCGTCCTGCGGCTGGCGCGTTTCGTCAAGGCGCAGGCGTGAGAGTACTTTGACGCGCGACACGATCGGATAACTCAAACCGACCGGAAGCGAGGCGACTTCATGCAGTTTTCCGTCAACGCGGAAACGCAGGCGCAGGCGGGTTCGCTGGGGTTCAATATGTATGTCAGACGCTCCCGCATCCACCGCCTGCCTCAGTGTTGTCGCCACAATTTTGATAACCGGTGCGTCTTGCGCGGATTGCGCCCCTTCTTCAAGGCCGATAGTCACCTCCTCCTGGTTCACGTCCCCCAACTCCTTCACCGCCGCCTCAATCTCCGTCTCGTAGGGCATGTACCGCCGCCATGCCGCGCGCAAAACCGACGGCGTGGTCAGATACACTCCCAAGCTTACGCGCTCGCGCTTCGCAATGAACGTTAAGGCGTTTTGCGCCTCGGCATCATCGGGATTCAGCATCCCGACAACGAGCATCTTGTCCTGCTTTTCTATCGGCACCACCTGATACGCGCGGGATGTTTCGTATGGTACAAGTTTCAAAACATCTTCGGGAATCTGCGCCGGGTCAACGGCTTTATACGGCGTTTTTATGAGCTTGCTTTTGACTTTCGCAACCGCAGATTCATCAACGGTGTGTTCATCATACAAAAACTGCTCCGCCGGCTTCCCGGTCATCTTTGCGTCCCGCAGGAACCGATCGGCTACTGCCTTTTCAAGAACGCCCTCGCGGACAAGTGCTTCAAAGAGTTCTTGTTCATTCATTCTTAATATGGCCTGAACGGATTGTCCCTTCCCGGCGTCGGGAGCGTGATATCGCGCCCGAACTGGCGCAGAACTTTAAACTCGGGAGATTCAAGAAGCGTCGCCGGGTCAAAAGTAATCTGCGAAACATTCTGAAGCTCTTCCAAGCGCCCCAGAGAAGTTACCTCAATAAGCTCCGGCCGCTTGAAGAAAAGGTAATATGCCGCGACAAAGAGCGAAACCGCGACGATAATGCCGACGATAACACCTACCCAATTGACTCCCTTTTTCTCTTCTTCAATCGTAATTGCCATAGTATGTATAGTGAGCTTGCCGAACTACTATTCCTGGAAATACGCATCAAACGTGACGCTCATCTGAAACGCCGCGCCGCCGCCCTCTTCCGCCGTAAGTCCGACGGGACCGAAATCAAACTCGCGCACGCCGAACACCCGAACATTGGTCTCCAAATGACGCAGGAATTGTTCCAGCTCTTCATATGTGCCAACGACAACCGTAGTTATCTGAAGTGTTCCCAAACGGCGCGCCAAGGGCGCCCGCGAGGTCTCAAACGCCTGTTGGGCCGCATCAAACGAGCGGATTGATGCGCCGGATGCGTCTGCAACCGCCTGAAGCTGCCACAGGATAAGGGTTGCGTCCATGCTCCGCGGCATCGCAAGTGAAACCGTCGTCCGCACGCGCTCAAATCCCTGAAATTCCTGTATGAGGCGCTGAACATCGTCAACCGCCTGCATCTGGTTTTGGAGCGTGAGCTGGCGCGAGAAAAGAAGCGCCCGTCTGTCCGATACCCGCTTGAACTCGGGAACAATCAAACTCGTCACAACGGCAAGAATGCCGATAAGGAAGAGTCCCGACAACAGTATGCTCAACATGCGCTTCGTTGACGCTCTCATGCTATTGTATCTCCTTAAAGAATTCTTCCTTAAACTCTATGGTAACCGTGAAATCAACCGTCGTGCCGACAAGTCGCACGTCGTCAACGCTCACCCGTTCCACTTCCGGCGCGTTCTCAAGAACAGCGGCCTGCTGAGCGAAGGTTTCAATCGTTGCCGCAAAACCCGCAAGCGACATCGCCCGGTCTCCCCTGTTGTATCTCGCTTCGCGATAGTACGCGAGGGGAAGTGTATTGTCTTCAAGAAAACCGAATATGTTCCGTGAGAACCGTCGTTCTCCCAAAACCCGCTCCAGATTCACGAGTTGCGAGTAAAAGATAAGAAGTTCCTCCTGTTCGCTTTCTGTCACCCGCGCCGCCAGCTCCTCGGTGCCGCGGTCAACGACTTGAAGCTGCGAATCAACATACGAATTATAGCCGAACTTCAAGCCCGCATAGATAAAGAATGAAAAGAGGAGAAGAAACAGCGTTGAAATCATGAGTCGCCACGGCATGCCCGAAGAAATGGAGGGAGCAAATCGCTCCGCCGCTTCCCGCTGAGCGTCTGTGGAACCTTGATTCGCTGGTTGTATATTTTCAGGCATAGAAATGTCGTTTTGCCGTCCCGATGGCAACCGCAAGCTCTTTCTGCAACCGCTCCGCCGCTGGCACGAGCCCCGGCGGGTAATCTACATCAAGAAGCGCTCCGGCCGCGGCGTATGGAAGCCCGAACTCTTTTGACAAATGTTCCGCCGCACCCGCGAGATGAGCTCCGCCGCCCAGAAGCGTGAACTGTGCAACCTTTTTCCCGTATCGCTCCTCGTACACGCTCCGTGCGTATCCCGCTTCCTGCATTATAACATCTAAGAACGGCATAAGTAAGTTCTGCAACTCAAGAGAACCCGATTCGCCCAAAATCCCGCGCTGGCGCTTCAGCATTTCCGCGCGCGTCAAGCTTAATCCTAAGCCCTTTCCGACTGCGCGGGTAATGTGAATGCCGCCATAGTCCGTCTGCCGCGCATGCTTCAAAAGCCCTCCCTCCACGACCATTGCGCTCGTTGACTCCGCGCCAATATCTACGACCAGCGTCGGCTCCGGGGCAATAACGACGCGCGCCGCGGCGATAACATCAAGTTCAATTGTCTGAAGCGACAAGCGGGATGCCTTGCACACGCGCCGGTAGGCATCAATCACCTTGCGGGGAATGCCCATAAGTGCAAGGCGCTGAAAGTTGTTTCCGTTGCGGTCGGTGTATGCATCAACCTGCGCCCAATCAACCTGCACTTCTTCAACCGGCATGGGAATATATTTCTGCGCCTGGAATCGCACCGCCTGCTCGGTTTCATGGCGCGGCAGGACGGGCATGTCAAGAATCGTGAGAAACGACGCGAAAAGCGGCACGGTTACGAATGCGATTGATGTCTTTGGCTTCATCTCGCGGAGAAGCACGTTCAAAAGACGCGCCGCCTCATCTTCAACAAGCTGCAGGGAACTCGTCTGGAGCGAGAGGTGCGTGTGCCGGAGATAATCCTTCGTTTCCAGAATTCCATAGTTCGCCAAAACGAAACGCTCACCCTTCGCGGCAAGTTCAACTACTTTTATGGAAGTGGTGCCTATGTCAATCCCAAGAACCGTTCCGCTCTTCACGGAATGAACAATGTCTCTAAAGAAATCGCGAACCCCGCGCAGCAATTTCACTACTGCAATTATAACCTACCAATCCCCAGTTACCAGTTACCGATTACCAGTCCTCAACTTTACAGCTCTCTAAATATTCTCCGCTTGACGCTTCCCGGGGCCTCCGGATTGCCGGGTACATCGTTCCCGCCACCCGTCCAATTTTGCAACGCGGAGCACAAGAGGTCGCCATTCGTCCACTTAAGCTCGGCATCTGGGTTGTTGAGAAACGTATTGAATACCACAGTTGGGTTTGATACCGCAGATGTCGCGGGTGTCGCGCCCGAGAACATCCACGTTCGCGAGGACCACCCGCTCGAGCGTCCGTCTGTCGTATCGGTAAAGATGACAATGCGTCCCGATGGGTCAGCGCTCTCGGAAAAATCAACAAGCGGGTGGTACGACAAGGGCGTCGCGTAACCTGCCGTCACCCATTCCTCCGTCTCGTCGTATCCGTCGTATGCCTTAATCCGCACCGTGTAATTCGTATTGCGTAGAAGAGGCGCGTCACTGTATGCGCCCGCGGCGTACCCCAACGGATTCGGAAGCGAGTAGGTAAAGTTGCCTACCCCGTCTCCGGAATCATTTATGGTCATTGTCCCGCCGCTTGTGCTCGTCGCACCGTTTGCCAAAAGCCCGCTCTCGTGCGCCACGACGCCGCTTCCGGGAAGATAGAATTGAACGTTGACTGACTGGGGCGGGTTCTTGTCTTCGTCACTATAGCTTCCGGAAACAAGTATGCGGGGCGTAACCTCACACATGTCTACCGCAGAAATGGAACTCACGGTAACCTCGGGCGGCTCATTCAAACGAACCGCCTGAACAGTGCAGTTTTCACAAAAGTCGTTGTTAAAGGCGATCCATCC
>MFKH01000005.1:17074-18886 GCA_001779505.1 Candidatus Jorgensenbacteria bacterium GWA1_54_12
CGCAAGACCCTTTATATTTGTTATCGGCTCACTCGTGTCTGCAAAAGACGCGCCATACGACCCGTCACCCGTCACGGTTCCGCGCAGTTTCACCCAGCCGTCCCATCCTTCCCAGTTTTCCCCGGCGTTCATGAACCGCGCCCATCCGGAAAATTCGCCCGACGGGTTAACGCTCGCCTCGCATGTTCCTGAAAGGCACCCCGCAAGGTCCGCTGTGTGAAACGTAAGCCACCCGTAATCTTCTCCCGCCCACGCTTCCCCCGACATAAGGCCGCCACTATCTATCTGCACGCTGTAAACATTCGCCGCGTCCCCAAGGGAATTGAACTTTATCCACCCGATGCCGTATTCCGGCTGTGCCAGAGACCATCCGGTCCCCCGCAAAACATAGCGCATGTCAAGGTTCACTGTTCTGATTACCGCCGAAGTCTCAACAGTAAAATCCCCCGAACCGCCTACTATTATCTTCGGACAACCATCATAGACAGCGAACACCACCTTATATTCATACCCATTGCCCAAGGACACGTTCTCATCAAAGTATTCTGTGTCTGGAGAAGCCTCAAGACAACTCACTCCGGCAAGCTCGGCGATTGGGGTCCCCCACTCGTCGCCGACGGGACGGCGGTAGATGCGAGTAGTGTGATGATACGCGGCACTATCAGTCCAAGCAAAATGCACATCTGCGGTTCCGCCGGCATCAGAAGTTGCATACACGATGCGCGCCTCCAATCCTGTGGGCGCAACCATTCCGGTAATGAATTGACTCCCTTCGCGCCAAGAAGAATGCGATATGTCGCCCCACAGCGCCCGCACATGGAAATCAATGGTATTGTTATTACCAAGGGCAAAGAGCGTGGAACTCGTCACATCCGCACCGTACGAGTGAATCTGCCATGCTCCGCTATTCACTCTAAACTGCAGTTCATAGCCGGTTTCCTTCTCAACGTTGGCCCAAGAAAACGTGTATTCTATCTGGTTCTGTGAGTTAGCAACTACAGACACTGGCCGGGACGGCACGACGAGATTGTAAGAGTCGCCCGAAAAATTGACAAAGTAATCGGCCTCCTGCGAAGCGTCATCAACGACCGGGCAATATTGGGCGCTTTGATAGGTCTGCACGCGATATCGGTACGCGGCATCGGGACTGGTGGCGTCGCTCCACTCATTACCATTTCCGGTAAATGCACCGAGCGAAAACGTCCCTCCGCCCACCGTCTCCGGAACCCACACGGTCCCATCCCACCTTTCGCGAAACACGCGAAAGCCACTGTTGTCAGGTTCAGACGAAGGAGTCCATGTCAAAACAACCGGACCACTCACTGTACTCCACTCTACAACCCGCAGGTCTGTCGGCGGCGCGGGAGCGGCAGGCACCGGAGGAGTCGTGTCAGACACCTCACCGGATGGCCCTGCCAAACCTTCCCCGCTCTTAAATGCATACAATCGGAATGAGTATACTTCTTCGGGCCGAATACCGTCCTCCGCATCAAAAAGGTTTGTGAGAGAACAGGGAAAAGTGGCACAGCTTCCGGGAAGCGGGTTATTGGGATTCCACGACCCTGCTCCAACTTTAACATCGTACGAGAAGCTGTCGGCTGCATCGGGCTGTGTCCACTGCAGCTCAAGACCGCACGCAGAGAGCGGCACCACATCGTCCAAAACCGGCGCCGATACGCCGTGCGCCACATTCACCGCCGCACCGGCAAACATAAGTGCGCCAAAAAACACAACAGCGAGAAAACTGAACGTGCTTCTCATGCGTTCAGTATAACATATAAGAATGTATGGCCTCTCTTAGCTCCGCAATTT
>MFKH01000005.1:18970-19082 GCA_001779505.1 Candidatus Jorgensenbacteria bacterium GWA1_54_12
TGAGTTCGTCGTAGCTCACCACCTCGGGAACATACGGAAGGGCTTCCTGTGCAATGAAACCCATGTCGCGGGAGCCGTCATCTTTCCAGTCAAAAGTAACGCCCCGCAGATT
>MFKH01000006.1:0-56997 GCA_001779505.1 Candidatus Jorgensenbacteria bacterium GWA1_54_12
AAGGTTGTTACGGCAACAGTACAGGGATATTATTAACGAGGAATAAGGAGGCGTACCAGAGTGGTCTAATGGAACAGCTTGGAAAGCTGTGGTCCGCAAGGGCCCCGGAGGTTCGAATCCTCCCGCCTCCGCATAATAATCCAGATATGAACTTGAAAGAAAAAGTAGTCGTCATTACGGGAGGAACTAAAGGCCTGGGTAGAGCCCTTGCCGAGATTTTCCGGGAAAGAGGCGCTCAAGTGATTGTAGGCGCCAATCTCATTAAGGATGTGGAAGACCAAGGCAATATCTTGACGGTGCGGGCAGATGTTACGAATGAAGCTGACGTGGTTCGCCTCGCCGAAGAAGTCATCAAGAAATTCGGTCGCATTGACGTTTGGGTCAACAACGCAGGTATCTGGCTGGCGCACGCTCCAATTGAAGAAATGGATATGAAGCGCGTGCACGATATGATTGAAGTAAATCTTTTCGGGACTATGTACGGCTCAAAGGCGGCGCTCATTCAGATGCGAAAGCAGGGTTCAGGAACGATTGTGAATATTCTTTCAACGAGCGCTCTTCAAGGCAGAGCCTATTCTTCCGGGTATGGAGCCAGTAAATTTGCGGCAATGGGTTTTACCAAGTCCTTAAGAAAAGAGGTTGAGGAAACGAACATTAAGATATTGGCCATCTATCCCGGCGGTATGCGAACAAATCTTTTTGACGAACAGCGACCCGAGGATTACGGCGAATATATGGACCCGAAAGAGGTAGCGGAAAAAATTGTGGCAAATCTTGAGGGTGATAATCCTCAAGAAGAACTCATTATCAAACGAGCTTGATAAATTTTTGAACCCCACCCTCTTCGTCTTCACATGCCATAGCGAGCTTCGGCGGACACAAAAAGTACCTAACACTATTCCTTCACATTCTTCATTTGCGATATGGCAAATTTAATCTACTAGTAGTCATGGCAACCATAAATCCTAAGCTGAAAGCATGAAATTTTGTATAATAAACACATGAGCACGGTTCATTCCATAAATCGAGAGAACCTGCGAATAGCCCGTGAGAACATGGGATTGGATGCAAAGTCCGCATCCAAAAAGATATCGCAGTCAAGCAAAAATCTCGTAGTTGAATGGGAAAACGGTGGATTGTTGCCGTCATGGTCACAAGTCGAAAAGCTGGCGAAACTGTACAACGTACCCGAGCTACTCTTTTTCTCGAACGAGCTACTCCAAAAGAACAAAATGATACCAGACTACCGGGTTGGTATCAACGACGAAAACGATGAGCAGGTCAAAAAACTAATCAACCTTGTCATCTCGCGTCAGAAATGGTTGGAAAAGTTTTTGAAGTCCGAGGGGTATACAAAAAATCGACTACAGGGTAGTGGTAGTAACATCCGTACGCCAAAAGAACTTGCCCGTTTCATTTCTGAAAAGCTTGGTATAAACCTTTCTGACATCAAGGAACTGACGCGCCGTAAGGATGCGCTGAATTACCTAATCGAGAAGGCAGAAAGTCGAGGTATTTTTGTAGGAAAAACGGTGTCATATCATCGACTTGAAGCTGACAATCTGCGAGGGCTTTTCATTTCTAACGACTATTGTCCGTTCATTGTACTCAATAGACGCGATGCGCTATCAGCACAGATTTTCTCGTTTGTGCATGAACTAGCGCACTTCTTCCGCAAAAGCGACGCCGTTTCAAACTCTCTTGAGTTTAGAAGTACTGTCCGGAATGTGAGTCCGGAGGAAATCTTTTGCAACAAGGTGGCTGTGGAGCTCCTGCTTCCCGAACAGGACTTCACGAAAGATTTTTATAGCAAGACGGACATAGTTAGTATCTCGGAAACCTGTAAGGTCAGTCAGTTATCTATCTTCTATCGCTTGAAAGAACTCGAGAAGATTCGTCTAGAGATACAGGATGAGCTCGAAAAACAAATCCGGCGAGAAACTGAGGAGAATCTTCGCGTGAAAGCGGAAAAGGATAAGGCGAGAGAGGGCGGAAATTATACGAACTCGATGAAGAATTCCAACGGTTCGCTGTTTAACCGAATAATCCACGCCTCGTATCTTGAAAATAAAATCGGCTATGTGGAAGCGTCAAACTTGCTCAGATTCTCTCCAGAAATGATATGAACGAGGCCGAAGACAAAACAGTATATGTACTAGACACCAATACGCTGATCCAGTTTTCGGTATGGCTCCCAATTGACCTCAACAAGAACTTTTGGGCGAAGTTTGAAGAGGCATTAGAAAACGGAGAATGGGTATTGCTTGACGTTATGGTCGGTGAAATCAGATTCGGAAATGACGGTCTAAAAAAATGGTGCGAAGCGCAGAAAAAGAAGGGACTGATACGCAGCATTGATGACTCGCACAGAGAGCGTGGAGCTGAAATCAACAACAAGTACAAAATGATTGATGAGACGACCGGTAAATCGGCCGGGGACATGTATCTCATCGCATACGCCGAAGCCAACAAACTGACAGTATTTTCGCGCGAAGCGCCACGAAAGAATAGGGACGATTTGCACAAAATACCGGATGTGTGCAAGGTGTTAAACGTACCGATTGTCTACCGACCGAAAGAATTCCTTGAAGCGATTGGATACAAAAACTAGAAAACAAGTCACGTCGATTTCCCGCAGAATGATTTGAGCAAAGTTTAGCATTTCATCACTTTATGCCAAAACTTCCGAATCTCCGGAGACAAAGAATAATCTATGTCGCGCTGTCGATTCTTTTCCTCTCCACACTTACAACTATGGGCCTATATGGTTCTCCATTTAAAAAGATTGACATGGGCTTTTACGAGGACGGCAAACACTTGTATGAACCACTCGCCACACAAACTCTTGTCGCTGAAATACTAAATATCCCTCCACGAATCCTTACTTACACCATTCATTTTAGCTACGAGCCGCAAAACAGTTGTTCACAGCCGGAAGAATATCAAACGTTCGTGAGATTAAGTGTAAACGAGGATGAACCCTTTGCTGAATATGCGTCTAGGGCATTTAATGAAAAGTCTTGTTATTTTGATTTCACTGAAATGCCTCAACACCACAAAGAGTGGTACTATTTTTGCTTAAAAGGGCCCGGTACAATAAGTTTTCCCTACCCGGCTGATAGGTCAATTTCTTTTTCCTCAATACTTATGAGTAATGGAACCTGCCCACTAGAAAACGAGATAATGCAAAATAGAGATTTAAAATTCTACGCCACCCCATCATTAAGAGAATGGGCTATTGGATGGGTTGGAGTATCCTTGGTTTGGGTTTTAATTATGGGTGGTTTTCTTACAATAAGAGAATATATTCGCAAGGGTTAAGAATGATTACATATAGCCATGAAAACCATCCTCGTTGATGCAGTAGATACCTTCGTCATTGAGGGCGAAGGTATTTTCAAGGAAATGCATGATTTGCTTGAAACATTTCCGAACAGGAAAATCATCCTGACGGGGGCTAATGACGAACAGTTCAAGGAATTCGGCCTGGACAAAATGCCCTATGAAGTTTTTACGCTCAAACATAATCCCGAAAAAACCGACCCGAGATACTACGAAACGATGCTTGCGCATTTCGGTTTGAGCAAAGACGACGTCGTTTACTTTGAGCACAATCCAAACGCGGTAAAAAGCGCCGAGTCGGTCGGCATCACGTCATATCATTACGACCCGGAGAAGAAGGACTTGGTTGCGCTCAAGGATTTCTTAACAGAGAATCTTTAAATATGCCCGAGAACATAAAGACAAAAAGTTTTGATTTAGCGGTATATGCAAAAGGCGACCAGGGCTCTCCGAAATTCGCAATTATTGTGCCTGGGAGATTAGACACTAAAGATTATGTTCATAACACCAGTTTAGTCGATTTCTTGGCAAACAAAGGTTACTTCGCGTTGTCTTTTGACCCACCCGGCACTTGGGAAAGTCCCGGAGACATTGAACTTTATACAACTACAAACTGCTTGAAGGCCGTAGACGAACTTATTGAATATTTTGGGAGCAAGCCAACATTAGTTGCTGGCCACAGTAGGGGAGGGACTATTGCAATGTTAGCGGGGCCGAAAAATCCCGCCATCACCCACTTCATTTCCATTTTTTCCTATTACGGGGAGCCGAGCGACCCCGAAGAAGAAAGGATTATTGATGGAAAAGTAATGAGTTACAGAGATTTGCCGCCCGGAAACACAAAGACGAAAGAGCAAAAAGAATTTGGTTTACCGCTCAATTATTTTGAAGACGGAAAACGATATAATGCTCTGCCTGGTTTGAAAAACTGCACCAAGCCAAAATTATTTTTTTATGGCGTAGAAGATGATATGAACGACCCCGAAGATGTAAAGAAAGCATACGAGGTTGCCACAGAACCGAAAATGATACACCCGCTAAACTCCGACCATGATTATCGGTATCATCCGGAAATAATTGAAGAAGTTAATAAAGTTGTAGGATTATTCCTAGATAAATATCCTCTATAAAAGTCACCTTATGGATAAAGAACTTACCCCAAATCAGCGTAAGCTTTCAAGAACATACCTTGTCTACAGAGCACTTACGGGCCTGTGGTTCGTGAGCGCTGTCTGGCTTTATTTTTACCGCTTGTTCATCACTGACCAGCAAGTTGGGATTCTTGACGGCTTTGCATTCGCAATCGGTCTCATTGCGGAAGTTCCATCGGGCGCATTGGCGGACAGATTCGGAAGGGACAAGATGGTTAAACTGGGGCAGCTCTTGGCCGGAAGCGGCTTTCTCATACAAGCATTCGGGAGCAACTTCGTACCGTTTTTCGTCGGGCAGGCAATTATGATGATTGGCGTCTCTTTCGTGTCCGGTGCCGACGAAGCACTGTTTTTTGAAAAACTTAACTTCAACCGCGCGTCCGTGAATTGGAGAAAACTGATGACGCGCGGCTCACAGGTCACGTTGGCTGCCGCGTTGGTCGCGACCATTGCCGGAGGGTTGCTGAACGGAATCAATCCGCGTATTCCGTGGGCGCTCACTGGTTTAGCGCTCATAAGTTCAATTTTCATCATGTGGTCAATCAAAGACACCCGTCCGGAAAAGACCAAACGAAGGGTTTCCATTGAGCTGCGGGAACATCTTATAAGCATCAAGGAAGGGTTTGCCCAATTCCTCACGCCGAAATTGCGCCTATACGTGCCAATCATTATCGCGGTACAGGGTCTCTTTTACACATTCGGCTGGGGACTGTTGCGCTTGATTTTGCTCGACCGCTTCCACTTCAGTCCATTTTTGGGCTCGGTTGCGATAGCGACGAGCGGCCTTGTAACCGTCGGCATTTTGGCAGTGATGCACAAATACGCAGAGAAAATAAGCGAGAGACGCGTGCTCGCCTTGATTTCGCTCACAGCCGCCGCGAGTTTGCTCTTGTCAATCGCAGACATCGGGATGTGGGGGTATGTCGTCATCCTTATCCTCTACGCGGGGGAACGCACTCTCTATCCCTTTATGAGCGAAGTTCTCAATAATCGGATTGAAGAACGTCAGCGGGCGACTGTTTTGTCCGTTGCTTCGTTTTTATATACGTTGCCATACGTCGCATTGGCTCCAATCATCGGTTCTTTGAGCACTCGCGGTCATCTTGAATATTTTCTGATTGTCTGGGCGTTTCTGATTTTTACATCCGTCGTGCTGTATCTTTTATTCAAAAAGAAAGATACCTTTGTGAGTATGACAAAAAAAGAAACGGAGGTGGAAACGCGCGTGCCGGAAATTTCTACCTAGCGAATGAAAACCGTTAAGCGCTGCCCGTGGCCCACGGAAAACGACCCACTCTACCTTGCGTATCACGACAGGGAGTGGGGAGTTCCCGTGCACAACGACAAAATATTGTATGAATTTCTGGTGCTTGAGGCATTTCAGGCAGGGCTTTCGTGGCGGACGGTTCTCTACAAGCGCAAAAACTTCAAAAAGGCATTTGCTGGATTTGACCCAAGGAAAGTGGCGAAGTTTACGAAACGGGATGTGAACCGTTTATTGAAAGATGCCGGAATCATACGCAACAAGGCAAAGATAGAAGCGGCGATAAATAATGCAAAAAAGTTTCTGGAAGTGCAGAAAGAATTCGGAAGTTTCTCAAAATACCAGTGGCAGTTTGTGGGAGGCAAGCCGATAGTGCACAAAATCAGAACCCTGAAAGATTATCCGGTGAAAATAAAAGAGGCGGACGTGATGGCGGGGGACATGAAGCGGAGAGGGTTCAAATTTCTCGGCCCGACCGTTCTCTACGCTCACATGCAAGCAGTCGGCATGGTAAACGACCACATAGTGGATTGCTTCAGATATAGGGAACTCATATAATATACGCACACATGCGTCCGCGCGCCATCAATCTCAAGCATTATTTTCTCGGCGACATTAATCCGGTCATTCGGTTTCTTGTCATTTCCGACACGGTAATTCTCGGAGCGTCCGGCTTGCTCGGCCCGATATTCGCACTTTTCATAGAGGAATTTATCCAGGGAGGAAATGAGGCGGTTGCCGGTCTTGCGGCGAGCATCTATCTCTTTACCCGGAGTGTGTTCCAAATTCCCATCGCGCACCTCATAGACAAAATCAGGGGGGAGAAAGACGATTTTTGGTTCATGTTCGTATTCTCCATTCTCATGGCAGTCACGCCGCTCTCGTATCTTTTTATCAACACACCACTCGAACTGTACATTGTGGAGTTTTTTCTCGGCCTGTTTTCCGCGTTCACATACCCCACGTTCATGGCAACCTTCACTCGCCACATAGACCGCGAAAAAGAAGGTACTGAATGGGGCGTGTACTTTACGCTTACCGGCCTGACGAGCGCGCTCCTCGCCGCCATCGGCGGTTTCGTTGCGGCGGTTGAAGGGTTCCACATTCTTATTATCGCTGTCGTCTTTTTATCGGTTATAGGCGCCTTTCTTCTCTTGCCTATAAGGCCTTACATCAGGTCTTGACTGTTCGGCGCTTTCGTGCTAATCTAGGCGCTGTACTATATCAACAGAGGAGGTCTGTCATGACGATTCTAGGCCCATGTCCGAACTGTGGCGTGGAAGATTCCTTGCTAGTCATAAATGGGGGAGCCGCCTGCGGGAACTGCAGAAGAATCTGGACTGACTGGCACTACGCGGTAGAGGTATCGGGGCGGAACGGCGCGAGGCTCATCCCGGTTTCCGTGCTCACAACCAAAACGAGTGTCGGCTTGGAACTGCCGGCATTCGTATCGTGCGAAGGCCTTGTGGAAGAAGTCCTGCGCCACGCGCTCATCACGAACTTTCACCTGCACGGATGCGAGAACAGGGGAGTTGCGGGCGTCATGAGGATGGGCGGGGGATTTCTCCCGGTGAGGTTCTACGGCAGAACGGACATGCTGGGAATCGGCGACAACCAGCTCTTCCACGACAACGACGCATCCCAGGAAGTGCTCGTCTGGTACGCGAAGATGCTGGCAATCCTGTTCCGGGACGAGCTCGTCGTGGACGGCTGGAGTTACGGGCGCGGAAAGATTCTCCGGCTCGCCCGCGAAGACCCGTTCTACGAGGAGAAAACCAAGTTCCTTCTGTGGCTTACTCTTTCTCTCACGAGGGAGCGGAAGGGCGAGAGGTTCGCGACACGAGTCCTTGCTCGGGCTGGAGCGTCAAAGCTCCTGCCCGCGAGGGAACGAAAGTTCCTCGCGATAGACCTTCACGCGACTAACTGCGGACGTTAGTCGACTGGCCCACATGGCCCCGGATGTACCCGGGGCCTTTTATTTTCTTTATGCTACAATTTCCGCATATGCCGCACGACTGGAAAATCATCATATTTGACCTTGATGGAACGCTTACCGAAAGCAAAGCACCGCTTCAAGACGATATGGGAACGCTTCTTTGCAAGCTTCTCTCCGCGAAGAAAATTGCCGTCATGGGCGGCGGGAATTACGGCCAGTTCACCGAACAATTTCTCAACCGTTTCAATTGCTCCGAAAAATTATTAGCAAACCTTCTTGTTCTTCCCACGTCCGGCGCAAGCATGTATCGCCGCCATAGCGGCGCGTGGGAAGAAACGTACCGCCTTCTCTTAAGCAACGAAGAAAAGAAAGAAATCAATCGCGCATTTGAAGAGGTGTTCCGCGATATGGGCTACGAATCACCGGGCACCACATATGGCGACGTGATAGAAGACCGGGGAACGCAGATAACGTTCTCTGCCCTTGGACAAAAGGCGCCTCTTGCTGAGAAAGAAAAATGGCATCGTGAGCGCGATGTGCGCCCTGCACTCCGCGCCGCACTTCAGGCACGCCTTCCGAGTTTCACCGTCACGTCTGGCGGCCTCACTTCAATTGATGCAACAAAGAAAGGAATTGATAAGGGATACGGCGTGGAGCAAGCCGTGAGCGAGTTTGGCGCAACACTAAAAGATGCTGTTTTTGTCGGCGACGCGCTTTTTGAAGGAGGGAATGATTATGCCGTCGTGCGGACGGGTATAGACACGGTGGCTGTTTCGGGATCGGAAGAAACAAAGCGATTCATCAACTCTCTCCAATGACGTGGCGGGGAAAGCGCATTACCGTCATGGGACTCGGCCTCCTGGGGCGGGGAATACACGTAACCAAATTTCTCGCTGAAGAGGGAGCGGAGCTCATTGTAACCGACCTCAAAACAAAAGAAGAATTGGAGCCGTCGCTCACACAGCTCGCCGGCTGTTCCAACATCACCTATGTGCTCGGTGAACATCGCCTGGAAGATTTTGTGAACCGGGATATGGTGATAAAAGCCGCCGGCGTGCCGCTTGATTCGCCTTTCATCGCCGAAGCGAAAAAACACAACATTCCCGTTGAAATGGACGCGTCGCTTTTTGCGCGTCTCACAGAAGCGACCTTGGTCGGCGTGACCGGCACGCGCGGCAAATCAACAACAACGCACGCCCTTTACGAAATACTGCAAAAAGCATCTGAAGGAACTGCGCGGCGGATATATCTCGGCGGCAACGTGAGGGGTGCGGCAACGCTTCCGCTCCTTCGGGAAGCGAAAAGAGGAGACATTGTCGTTATGGAGCTTGATTCCTGGCAGCTGCAGGGATTTGGCGAAGCGGGGTTGAGCCCGCACGTCGCCGTGTTCGTGACCTTTATGCCTGACCACATGAACTATTATCGCGGCGACATGGAACAATATTTTGCGGACAAGTCATGCGTCTTCCGCTTTCAGAAACCGGGCGACCACTTCATTACCAACAAAACCATTCTTGAAGAAATAGAAAAGCGCCGCATTCCCATTCCTGGAATTCTCCATCTTTTACCAAATACCGAGTATTTGATAAAATCACCGCTTTTGGGAGAACATAACCAAATGAATCTTGCCCATGCGAGAGAAGCGGCACGCGCGCTCGAAGTCCCCGAGAGCGTTATTGAAACAGCGCTCCAAAACTTCAAAGGGCTTCCGGGACGCCTAGAACGCATTGCCGATATAACGGGCGTCACCGTCTACAACGACACGAATGCAACAACGCCCGACGCGACGCATGCGGCCTTGAAGGCGCTCGGCAAGGAGAAAAACATCATCCTTATTATGGGCGGGGCGGACAAGAATTTGGACATGTCTCCGCTCATCAAAAACTTGGGCACATACTGCAAGGCGGTCATCCTTCTTCCCGGCACCGGCACGAGCCGCATCCGCCCGGCGCTCGCGGCAGAGAACATTACACTCAAAGACGTTGAAAGCATGCGGGAGGCAGTGACACAGGCGTTTCACGCGGCCGGAGCAGGAGACATAGTGCTCTTAAGTCCCGCATTCGCGTCATTCGGCCTTTTCAAAAACGAATATGACCGCGGCGATCAGTTCAACAACGCCGTTAAAATGATTGACATCGGAAATCAATCATTGAGCAAAACGAGACGAGTGCATTGCATCGGCATTGGGGGCATTGGCTTGTCGGCGCTTGCGCGGCTTTTGCATCACGAAGGAAACAAAGTGAGCGGTTCAGACCTTAACCCGTCACTCATAACCGAAGCGCTGGAAAGGGAAGGAATCCGCGTATTCACCGGCCACAATGCGGCGCATGTAACGCCCGACACCGACACAGTTATTTATAGTGTCGCGGTGTCGGATGACAACCCCGAACTGCGGCGCGCGCACGAACTCGGCATTGCCGCGCTTACGTATCCCCAGGCCTTGGGCGAAGTGACAAGACGGTACAAAACGATAGCCATCGCCGGCACGCACGGCAAAACGACGACAACTGCGATGGTCGCACGCATATTCCAGAAAGCGGGCTTGAAACCGACGGTCATCCTGGGAAGCTTATTCTCCGAAGAAAAAACGAATTTTATCCACGGCGAAGGTGTTTATTTTATCGTGGAGGCGTGCGAATATCAGCGCTCGTTTCTGAATCTGCATCCGTGGATATTGGTCATCACGAACATTGAAACGGAGCACCTTGACTACTATCGCGACCTCGCCGACATACAAAGCGCTTTTGACGAACTTGCGGCGCAGGTGCTTCCGGGAGGCCGCGTTATCCGCGAACACGATTATGCCCAAGACGAAGTACCCCCGCTTCGGGTCATCGGCGAACACAATCGGCGCAACGCACAGGCGGCGCTTGCCGCGGCGCGTGCGGCAGGCATTGCGGGAGATACGGCGAGAGCGGCGCTTGCCGAGTTTACCGGCACGTGGCGGCGGCAGGAGTATAAAGGAAAAACAAAGCATGGTGCCCTGGTGTATGACGACTACGCCCATCACCCGACGGAAATTAAGGCGACGCTCGCCGCCTTTCGCGGAAAGTTCCCGGAGGAGCGCATCATTGCCGTTTTTCAGCCGCACCTCTATTCGCGAACCAAACAATTTATGAATGATTTCGCGGAAAGTTTCGGCGACGCAAACAAAGTCATCATCATGCCGATTTATGCCGCGCGGGAAAAGAATGACCCGGGTGTGAGCGGGGAGATACTCGCGGGAAAGATAAAAGAAGGAGAATTTTATGAGAACACCGAAAAACTCCGAACGCTTCTTGAAAAAGAGGGGAGTGGCACGATTATCATCGCGCTCGGCGCCGGAGACATATACAAACTTGCCGAATCACTGACGCATGACTCCGCGTGAAACAAGCGCATTCAGAAAACTCGTATACGCGCACTACGAGAAGCATGGGCGGCACTTTCTCCCGTGGCGGAAAACACATGACCCCTACAAAGTTCTTGTTTCGGAAATAATGCTCCAGCAAACGCAGGTTCGGCGGGTCGCGGAGAAATACGAAGAGTTCATCCGCGTGTTCCCCAATGTGCAATCTCTCGCGAAAGCGTCTCTCAAGAAAATTCTCCGCACATGGCAGGGGATGGGGTATAACCGCCGCACCCGATACCTGAAAGAAGCGTCAGTCGCCATAGTGAAGCGCCACAGTGGGCACGTGCCGCGAGACGAGAACGCTCTCAAAAAACTTCCGGGCGTCGGTCCTGCAACCGCCGCCGGCGTTATCGTTTTCGCATACAACAAGCCGGCTCTTTATCTTGAAACGAACGTCCGGAGCGCCGTTATACATGATTTCTTTCCGAGGAAGAAAGAGGTGCATGACCGTGATGTCATGCGGATTGTGGAGAAAGTCATGGACCGGCGGCACCCGCGACGGTGGTATGAGGCCTTCCTTGATTACGGCGCCGCGCTAAAAGAAAAATCAAACCCGTCACGCCGGAGCGCGCACTATGCAAAACAGCCGCCCTTCAAGGGGTCTGAACGGGAATTGCGCGGGAAAATCCTGCGCCTCCTTGCCGAGAAGCAGAAGACAAAAACAGAACTCAAGCGTATAGTGGGCGACGAACGCCTTGAAAGTGTTCTTGAAAGGTTGGAAAAAGAGAACATGATAGAGCACAAAAATACTCAATACCGAGTATTTAGTAATTAAGATGATTATCCTCATCCACTACGCCGAAATCGGCACTAAAGGACAGAACCGTCCGTTCTTTGAGCGATGTCTTGAAGGAAATATACGAATGGCTTTAAAACGCGCCGGCATCTCCGCGCGCGTGCGGCGCATGTCAGGGCGCATCATTGCGGACATCCCCGACGATGCAAAGCGAGAGCAAGTTTTTGAGGTACTTGCCGCCCAGTTCGGCATCTCTTCGTACGCGCCCGCCGTTAAATCGGGGACGGATATTCAAAACCTGAAACAGGCAGCGAAGGAACTTATAAAACTTCACGAGGGTACGTTTCGCATCTCGGCGCGCCGCGCCGACAAACGGTTCCCGCACTCGTCCCAGGAAATAAACGAACTTGTGGGCGAGCATGTGGTAAATGAGTTGGGAAGAAAGGTAAGTCTCACAAAGCCGGACGTGACATGCCGCATTGAGGTTACAGGAAGCGAGGCATTTCTGTATACGGAGAAATTCCCCGGTCCCGGAGGCCTGCCGGTCGGGACGGGAGGGAAGGCGCTCGTCCTTCTCTCGGGCGGGATTGATTCGCCGGTCGCCGCGCACTTTGCGGCGCGGCGCGGCCTTGCGCCTCACTACATCCACTTTCATGCATATCCGTATACCGACCGGGGAGGAATGGAACGCGCAAGGGATATTGCGAATATATTGACGGCACACCAGCCGGAAACGACGCTTCATTTTGTTCCCTTTGCCGAACTGCAAAAAGAGATTGTCGCCTCCCGCGTGCCGGAACGCCTGCGCCTCATTCTTTACCGGCGATTCATGCTCCGCATTGCGGAGCGGATTGCGCAAAAAATTGGCGCACAGGCACTCGTTACAGGCGACGTTGTCGGGCAGGTTGCCTCGCAGACGCTTGAGAACATGGTTGTCATAAGCGAGGTGACGCAACTCCTCGTTCTGCGGCCGCTTGTGGGGTTTGATAAGGCGGATATTATTGCCTGCGCGGAACGCATCGGCACATACAACGCCTCAATCCGCGGGTGCGAAGACACCTGTGCGCGCTTTGTGCCAGCTCACCCGGCAACGAAAGCTCGCCTCACCGACGTCAAGACGGCGGAACAGCACCTCAATGTAGAGAAGCTCGTTGCTGATGCCGTTAGTCAATCCGAAGCAATGCGAGTGACGGGAGAGAAATAATACCGTCGCCCACGATGTATATCTCCGTCCGGTGAATGCCGAACTCACGCGCCTCCTCTTTTGAAGGCATCCAAATATCCACAAAGTTTTCCTTGCGGCGATGCATCCGGTCCTTGACCACGAAAACGCGGTCGCCAAAAAGCTTGGGAATCATGACACGGGTGCCGAAGGGCAGGAAGTTCGCCGCAATGATGCCCTCTTCCACCGTGCTTCCGGAAGCCGTAATAAAAGGAGTGTCGTCAGTTTCGTCCTCGGCGCTTGAATACGCCGTCACCCGAACCGTAAAGCTCACATAGTCACGGACGGGGGAAACAACCGAAGCAATCATCTCCTTCAGGGGAGTCAGGGAAGTAGAATGCGAACCGATGCCGAAAAGAGAAGGGAGCAGAAAGACCGCAAACGTCGCCCGCCTGCCGGCGAGGCGAGCAGAAGTAAGCCGTGCCTTCAAGCAGGCAAGGTAGCGTTTGCGGCGACTATCACCGGTTTCGTCTATTGTGTGAAGCATCATAGTTGTGTAGCCTTTACCAATAAAAACGCCCCCGACCTGGGGACGATGGTATACTAGCATAAAGTGGCAAAAAACGCAAGCCCCACCCTTATATACGAGGAAGGAGGATTCCTGGCAGTCGGGAAGCCCGCAGGAACCCTTACCCACCCAATAAACGCGTCTGGGAGCGAAAAAACGCTTGTAGACTGGGTTCTTGAGCGCTATCCGGAAGTCCGGAAAGTAGGAGATAACCCGATTCTTCGCCCGGGCATCGTCCATCGTCTTGACCGGGAAACGTCTGGAATCCTCATTGTTGCCAGGAGCCAGGATTTCTTTGACTACTTTAAGGGACTTCTCCAAACAGGCGGGGTGAAAAAGACGTATCGCGCCCTCCTCTGGGGAAAACTCCCGGAAAGTGGGGTGATTGACGTCCCCATCGGCTTGAAAAGCGGCACGACGCGGCGAACAACCCGCGGCCGCAAGCAGAAAATGGTGAAAAGCGCGGTAACCGAATATCGGGCGCTTGCGTATCTTTCGCACGACTCGCTCTCCTTTACGCTCGCCGAACTCCGGCCGCGAACGGGGCGCACACACCAGCTCCGCGTTCATATGGCGCACATTGGCCACCCGGTTTTGGGCGACGCGATGTATGGAAAAAGAGAGGCACCGTTTCCCGTGCCGCGCCAGATGCTCCACGCCGAAACGCTTGAGTTCGCGCTCCCTGAAGGAAAAAGAATCCGTCTGGAAATGCCCATCCCCGAAGATTTTGAAAACGTTCTCGCACTTCTCGAAAAAAGTTAGGGCGTCCGTCAGTTGACAGACGCCCTTTGTGGAGTTTAGGAACTCCGCACGAGCGCAAGCACGGCATCACAGTTCTGCTTGTCCTTCAGGTCCATGCTGATGGAGGATTTTATCCGCCTCCTGAAGGAGCCCTTTTTCATCTCCATAACGCAGCGCATCACGGTGCCCCACACGAACTGGTAAAGCACGCGCAGGGAACCGACGTGCTCGTCACCTCCTTCGCCATCAACACCCTCGATGGTGAAGTCGAGGTTCCCCCTCGCGTCCCTCACGCCCAGAGAATAGCGCCGGCGCAGGATGTCCGGCTGGCCGTCGTTATGGAAAACGATTTCGAAAGAGAACGTCCTCGGCCGGTTTCCCAGAAGCAGCACGGTAACGGTTCCATAGAACCTGTCACTCTGTGCATCGGGATAATCGCGCTCGGTCTCCGATTCCACCACAAGAGTAATCACGCTATGTCCTCCCCAGTTGAATTGTTCAGTAACCGTGGGGAATTATACAACATAAATAAAGAAAAAGCAAGTATCGGAAATAAAGTTTGTCAAACCGCGCAAAATGCGTAAAATGAGTTCGTGGCGGGTGTGCCCGCCAGCAATAGGCCCGGGTGGCGGAATGGCATACGCAGCAGCTTGAGGGGCTGTGTCTCTATGAGACGTGCGGGTTCAAATCCCGCCCCGGGCACAAGATGACTCCAGCCATCCTTGCGATGGTTGGAGTCATTTTTATGACGGCGGGATTTGAACGAGGGGTGGGTCGGAGGGGAAGCAACCGCGTCCCCTCCGTGTCGGAATGAGTCCCGCCTCGGCGGGACGGATTCAAAACCGAGGGTTTTGAAAGCGCAGCTCCGATGATGTATCATCGGAGCGAGCAGTGAAACATCCCGCCCCGGGCACAAAATGGAAAACTGCTCTCCTTCCTGATATTACTTTACGGAACCGGAACTTAGTGATATTTTTGACACAGACCTTTCAAAGCAGAACAGGAGATATATCATGACTAAACAAGAGCTTTTACAACATGTCATCAAAGCGCTCATACAATCAAAGAAAAGCGCCGAACAAAGTTTTGCAGTAACGAAACAGGCAGCTATTGAAGCCCCTGGCGCGATGCAATCACACAGTGATACCACAAAATCGCAGATGGGAAACTTTGCCGAGAAAATCCAGGAATCAATAATAGAAAAGGACCATGCCATTAATACCTTACAAACGATGGCACGTTCGGATCTATCCTCAGACCTTTCTAATATCAGGATTGGTTCTGTCGCTGAGGTACTCACTGAAACCAACGAACGGGAAACCTATTTCATGCTCCCGGTTGGTGGCGGCATCAAAGTCACCGATGGAAACAGGACAATTTCCGTCATCACTCCGCGAGCTCCTCTTGCTATTGCGCTCATAGGGAAAAAACAAGGTGAGACAATCAAGTTACAAGTTGGTTCTCGACAAAGGAAGCTCACAATTATAAGTATCCAGTAAAGCCGAGCAGTGCTCGGCTCTTTTTTTGAAACTGCAGCATCTTTTAAAGAAAACGCCGTGTAAAAGGTGTATTTCCACCTAGAACACGGCGTCGATTCGCGGGCATGAATGGTTTTATTGCACCCGCTCCTGCATACAAAGTGCCTTGAACTTCTTTGCAGTTTCGCTCTGAAGAAACGCTTTCCATGGCATAAGAATATCTTGGGTATGTTTATATATGCACAAACGAACCCAGTAGTCAGACATTCTTCGTTCAATTCTAATACCGTAGAATCCTTCATAGCATTGTTCTTTGACTGTGCACCCGTCACAAACTTGGTCAAAGAAGTACTGATATGACATCTTCGTTGAGAAGCGAAAACCACCCTCCGCCTCCCAGAAAACTGTGGTATTCGAGCTTCCTGACCGACGTTCTTCTTTAAAAGGTTTCGCGCTGAGTGCCTGACACACATCCCGGATGATTTGCTGACTTTTTTCGATATTGGCTAGGTCATTAAGTAGCCGGATATCGAAATTATATTGTCGCTGCAGGTCTCCAAGTGAATCTAGTACTTGATGTATTTGCTCGCGCGAACTGTATGCTACTGTGTTCACTCGAACTTTCAGGCCAGCTTTACTTGCTGTCACAAGATTGCGCTTTTGAGACTCAAGGGCTCGCACAGCCCAGCCAAATTCACGCCGACGTGTTTCCAGTTGAAGGAAAGATTGAGGAGTAGCATCATGAATGCTCACAATTACTTTCCGCAGACCGGAATCGCGTAACTTAGTCCACTCGCCAACGGATAGTAGCTGAATGCCGTTGGTTGTGACCGAGATGTTCGCAACATTGATGCCGCGCACGATTTTGTCCAAATCTGGATGAATTGTGGGTTCACCCCCAGTCAACATGACTTTTCTGAATTCCAGTGTTTTCAGCAACGAATCAACACAGTCAAAAAACGTCTCGTTCGGCTCCACAGATTCAATTGTACGCATGTCACCTTCCTCATTGCAGAAGTTGCACGTTCGGTTACACGCGCCCGTGATTTTAATCCGTAAAGCTGGTTCAGTGATAGTTTGAGCCATACCTTCACACCTCCATTTGAGTCACGCAGTCAAGGATTCTATTGTAAAAGAATTTCTGGAGAGAGTCCTTATTTCGTTCTCCAGAACTGTGGTAAAATATAACACAATATTTTGCATTGGCAATGCCCGAAACCAAAAAATTCCAGCGCGCGAAAGAGGATTTCACCTGCGAGAAGTGCGGCTCGTTCGTAAGGGGTGATGGATACACCAATCATTGTCCGAGGTGCTTGTGGAGCAAGCACGTGGACGTGAACCCCGGCGACCGCATGGCCCTGTGCGGCGGCATGATGGAACCCATAAGCGTGGAAACGAAAAGCGGGGAATGGATCATCCTTCACCGGTGCACCGTCTGCCGCGCGGAGAAGAAAAACAAAGCGTCGAAGGATGATGCCTTCGACGCCCTGGAATCTCTCTTATCGGTATAACTTCTGGAGCTTCTCCCTCGTTTCGTGAGCGGAAAGGGTCCGCATGTAATAAAGCTTTGAGCGCCTCAAGCGTTTTGGCACTTCCAAAAACTCAATGCGCGCGATGATAGGGGAGAATATCGGGTAAATCTTTTCAACACCGATTCCTTGTATCGCTGTGCGCACCGTGAAAGTTGCCCCTTTTTCTGTGCCGTGCTTCCTAGCAAGAATGATGCCCTCAAATGGGGTTTGCCGCTCCTTGTCTTTTTCTTGTATCCGCTCCCAAACCCGGACGCGCGCGCCGGGCATGAGCCGTTCAATGTCTTTTTCTTCCAATGCCATGAGGGGCAGTATAGAGAAGAATTGCCAATAAATCAATACAAGGTTTCGTAAACCTTGTATTGGGGAATTTGGCTAAGATATGATAAACTACCCCTGGAAAGGCCGAGGTAGCTCAGTGGCAGAGCAGCTGTTTTGTAAACAGCAGGTCGTGGGTCCGAATCCCACCCTCGGCTCCGTGCTTACAAACGCCGAGATAGCTCAGTGGTAGAGCAACTCCATGGTAAGGAGTAGGTCCCGGGTTCAAGTCCCGGTCTCGGCTCATAAAGACAAATCTCGCGGCGCGTGCTATACTCCTACCCATGAAAAACCTAACGGTTCTCCTCCTTGCCGGTCTTGTGCTTTTCACGCCTCTCGCCGCGTTGGCAGAGACCTCATCCGGTGCCGGGTCGGGCAGTGTTTCCATATGCCGCATGAGCGACAGCCTTATGGAAGAGTACAACAAGCTCATCCTTGAACTCCGGGAAAAGGGGACTGACACGGTGCGGGCGGAAGAAATAACAAGAAAAATAACCTCCCTGAAACAGGAGATTGAAAAACAGAGAGGGGAGTGCACGGAGACGATAGTCCCACAGCAGGTTATGGTTGACAGGCCGACGGTCATCTCCGTAAATCGGTGCGGCGAAGTTGCGCAGTGGGAAACAAAAATCGCCTACTACAAAAAGCTCGCTCTGTTGAGCGATGCCGACCTTAAAAACGAAAGTTTCTCGCGGGAAGACGTTGAAAAAACACTAAGGGAACTCATGGCGGGAGCGGAGAAAGTACGCGCACAGTGCAGTACCCAGAGCAATGCGACAGACGCACAGCCCGTCACTGAAACCGTGAAACCGGTGACCGTTGAGTCGGGCGAGGAGATAAGCGCCTACTACAAGGAAAAGCTTGAGAGAGTTGTTTCTGCCAGAGACGGCGACGAGAAACAAATAGCAGACCTGAAAACATTAAGAAACGAGATAGACGAGCTCATCACGAAACTCATCAAGGGGAAGAAAGAATTTGGAGGGGACGAGCTCGGCACGCTTGTCACAGAAGTGAAAGTCAGTAAAGGAGAAATCAAAGCCGATAACGTCGCGGTTGAGGCAACGGGGAAAAAGATATTCACGAATATGGGGGGTAGCGCCGTAAGCGTAGAGCCAACCGCAAGCCAGGTTCTTATCTTGGATAAAGGGCTGGAGGTAAACGCGAAAGAAGTAACGATTAAGGAGAACAAAATAAGCGTGGGCAATATTGAGGTAAAACTGCCGGCGAGCATGGTAGCGGAGAAGCTTAATCTCACGCCGAAATCGGTGGAATTAAGAGAAGAAAACGAGAAAGCGATTTACAGCATTAAGGTTGAAGAATCCCGAAAGCTCTTCGGGTTCATTCCGCTCAACATTGAAAAGACCGTGACTGCGGATGCGGGGAACGGCGACGAACTGGGGCAGACGCTCCCATGGTACGCATTCTTGACGACGAAATAGGTTAAGGGGTAGCATTGTCCCTTATGGCGAAAAGCAAGGTAAAAGAGCAGCTGACTCGTTTGGAGTGCAGTGAGTGTAAAAATCGCAACTACTACACCCACAAGAATAAGAAATCTGTGGAGCGCAAGCTTGAGTACAAGAAATTCTGCAAGTTTTGCAGAAAGCAAACGCTTCATAAAGAAGGGAAAAAGTAGTATACTCCGCGAAAGGGGAGCTTAGTTAAGTGGCATAACTGCGGTCTCCAAAACCGCAATCGGGGGTTCGATTCCCTCAGCTCCCGCATGCCCGGGTGGCGGAACGGCAGACGCGCGGGACTCAAAATCCCGTGCTCATATAGAGCATGTGGGTTCGATTCCCACCCCGGGCACAATTCTCTTCCTAAGCACCACTGGGTTGGCAAAAAGTTCTTTTTGTGGTATACAGAACATCAGCAATCTGGAGGATTAAAATCCTTCAGGAATAACAAGAAAGAAAGGAGTACGCAGTGAGGACAAAGAGGTCATCCGGCATGTTTGTTTTCGTGATGTTTCTCATCCTCGCCCCCATCGGGTGCATGGCAATACTGCTGAATGAGGTAGGGGCTATAGACCTTGACGGTCTTTTTGACTCGCTTGTCCCTCAAGAAGCGAACGGTCCGCAAACGCAGGTCGCGTATGCCTGGCGCACCGTTCAGCAAGGGGATTCGGGAACCGGGATCGACGACGTCAAACTATTCACTTTCTTCAAGAGAGAAGGTGATGGCAGGTGGACGACGACCGGTAACGCTCACTATCAGTTCCCTATGTGGTGGTGATAGAGAGCGGAAGGGCGGCACATAGTGCCGCCCGTATTTTTTATATCCGAATATGCTACGATAAACTCATGGCGCGGGTCATGACGATTTATAACGCCAAGGGCGGCGTGGGAAAAACAACAACCGCAATTAATCTCGCGGCGTATCTCGCGCTCTTTGGAGAGCGCACGCTCCTTATTGATTTTGACCCGCAATTCAACGCATCCGCCGGAACCGGTTTCACTCCCGTGCCGGGTGCCACGGTGTACGAAGCGCTCATCGGCTCCGTAGACCCGAAAGACATCATTCAGCAAACGCCGCTCCACAACCTGCACCTCATGCCAGCTTCTGCCGACCTTTCAGGTTCGCTCATAGAACTCGTGAACGTTCCGGAGCGCGAGCTCTACATGCGCCGCCTTATAGAAAAGGTGAAGGATGACTACGACTACATTCTCATAGACATGGGGCCGAGCCTGAACCTCTTGTCCGTGAACGGCCTCATGGCGGCGGACGAAATCATCGTCCCTCTCCAGTGCGAGCAGTTCAGCATAGAGGGGCTTGCACAGCTCTTGGAAACAATCGGCCTCGTGCAAAACAATCTTGGCCATGGGCTAAAAATCGCCGGGGCGCTCCTCACGATGTACGACGATGCGGACAGTTTCTCGCGCGAAATTGCCGGAGAAATCCGCCGCAGGTTTCCATATGCCATTTTCCGCACTTCCATACCAAAGTCGCCGAGCCTGGCCGAAGCACCCCGCTTTCGCCGCCCCGTCGTTCTCTATGACCCCAAAAGCCCGGGCGCCCAAAGTTATGAGGCGCTCGCCCGCGAGGTCAGGGAACAAAATCAACAGATTATCCACACCGGCCCCTTTGACGCGGAGGGAAATGAGCCTACAATAGGTAACTAGTCCGTGCGCGACGGTGACTCTCCGCGCTTGTGGCGTGAGCGGTGGCCAACGAACACAAAACAGGCCCAGGGAGTTCGCTCCGCATCACGGACTCGTGTGCGTACACGTAAACTAAGACAGGGTGGTGTAAGTTCGGTCCCACCATCTGCAACCCGGGAGTTCTTTAGAATAATTTCCTAAGACACCCGGGGAACATCGCGGATGCCATCGGACAAGCACCCCCTGTTTTAGTTGACAACGTTGTTGTCATTCTGAATGCAGTGAAGAATCTCCACTTTTGGGATATACTTTTCATATGACTATCGGAGGCGGACTTTCCGCACTCATCCCGCCGCAGAAAAATAACCCCTCTCCTGCAAAAGTTCCGGAGACCAGGTTTCCCGAAAAGCGGCCTGTGCAGGGCGAGGGTGGGACGACGCGCCCGCAACCTCGGGAGGATTTTCCAGAAGCAAACCATGAATCCATTTTCCAAATTGAAACATCAAAGATTAAACCGAATCCGTATCAGCCCCGCCGCGAATACAACGAAGAAGAACTGAACGAACTTGCGCAATCAATCCGAGAGTACGGCATCATACAGCCCCTTATCGTTTCACGCGTTGAAACCGAGTCCGAAAAGGGGACTGATGTAGAGTACCAGCTTATCTCCGGCGAAAGGCGCCTGCGCGCGGCGAAACGCGCCGGCCTTCCCCGGGTGCCCGCCGTCGTGCGCCGCGAGCCGCCGAATCGCGACAAGCTGTCGCTCGCGCTCATAGAAAACCTCCAGAGGAGCGACTTGAACCCCGTTGAGGCGGCACGAGGATATGCACGCCTGCAAGACGAATTTCAGATTACCCAGAGGGAAATTGCTTCAAAAACCGGGCGGAGCCGCGCGGCAATCGCGAACGCCCTTCGCCTTTTAAATCTCCCCAGCCACATGCAAAAGGCGATAGAAACAAGTCGCCTGAACGAATCGCAGGGGAGAGCTCTCCTCAAAGAAACCAATCTCCACCTTCAGGAACAGCTGTTTCAGGCATTTCTTGAAGGCCGCAAAACGCTCCGCGCCCCAAAAGAACCGCACGAGACAAAGCGGCACGAAACATTTTGGGAGCGGGAAATTGAAAACCGCCTCGGCGCGCCGGTCAGCATAACGCGTGAGGCGGGAGGGAAAGGGAAAATCACCGTGCGCTTTTTCTCGGAAGAGGAATGGGAAGCGTTGCGCAGCCGCCTTACTGGCGGCGCCGAAGCGCACTCTTGATGTGCGTGCGCGCCATGGACGTTTTCACGAACGGAAGCCATGACGCCGACGGCTTCTTGCCGTGCTGAGTCAGTATTTCAATAACGTCTCCTGACATAAGCTCGTGATTCAAAGGAACGAGCTTGCCGTTCACGCGCGCGCCGGAGCACTCATGCCCGACGCGGGTGTGGACGTGATACGCAAAATCAACCGGCGTCGCTCCCTGCGGAAGGTCAATGACATCGCGCTTCGGCGTTACGACGAAGATGCGGTCCTTAAGAAAGTCTGTCTTCACAAAACTAAGAAATTCCTCCGGGTCGCGGAAATGCTCCGACCATTCGCGAAGCTTGCGCACCCAAGTCAGGTCACGGGTCTCGCCGCGGGGTACATGACGTTTGAGATACGCCTTTGACGATTTTGCCTGGCTGTATGCCCAATACGCCGCGGCACCAAGCTCCGCTTCTTCGTGCATCTCCCATGTGCGGAACTGGATTTCAATGACCTGATTCTCGGCGCAAAAAACCGTGGTGTGCAAACTGCGGTATCCGTTCGGCTTCGGGAGCGCGATGTAGTCCTTAAAGCGTCCCGGCAAAGGCGGCCAGTGCGCGTGCACGGCGCCTAAGGCCGCATAACAGTCGGCAACGGTCGGCACGACGACACGCAGGGCAACCAGGTCATACACGTGGCTTATATCCATATCGTACTTCTTGAGCTTTTTGTAGAGTGACGCGTAGCGCTTGGCACGCGCATCAATCGTGAGCGCCGTGACACCCGCGTCCTGAAGCATTTTCTGAAGAATAGGAACCGCGCGCTCGGCATATGCGCGCCGCTCTTCGTACTTAAGAGAAATAGCGCCGGTAAGCCACTCATACTCTTTCGGGTGCAGGTAAGGAAAGGCGAGGTCTTCAAGTTCGCCGCTCAAGGAGTGCATGCCTAATCGGTATGCCAGAGGCGCGTAGATGTCGGTCGTCTCGGCGGCAATGCGAAGCTGTTTTGCGTGCGGCAATGCACCAAGGGTCTGCATGTTGTGCAGGCGGTCGGCGAGTTTTATAAACACGACCCGCAGGTCTTCGCTTATCGCAATAATGAATTTGCGCATGTTTTCTGCCTGGCGCGAATTGCCGCCCTTGTCCGGCGAAGCCGGTCTGTACTTCACGGCGCTTAGTTTCGTCATTCGCGAAACGAGCGACGCGACGTCTTCTCCAAAAACGCTTTTTACCTCCTGAAGCGTCCGAGGCGTATCTTCAACAACATCATGAAGGAGCGCCGCGGCGACGGATGCATCGTCAAATCCCCACATGTGCACGGTGCAGGCAACCTGGAGCGAGTGTGTAATATAATCGTCACCGTTTTTTCGCGCTACGCCCCGATGGGCGGCTTCGGCAAACTCATATGCCCGCCGCACCACTCCCTCTTTCGGAAATGGGCGGAGCCAGTTGGGCACGTTATTGACAGGAGTAGGGGGCATGGGTATAGTACAAAAGTAGCACAGAAAGGTCGTCAGTGCTAATCAGTTCTGCCTGCCGGCAGGCAGGAAAACATATAGTGAATTAACCAAACTATGCAGAATCTAAAACCATTAGGGGACCGCGTTGTTATAGAACCGAGCCCCAAAGAGAAGCAGACCAAGTCCGGTATCGTAATTCCCGACACGGCAGAAGGGAAGCCAATGGAGGGAAAAATCATCGCCATCGGTCCCGGCAGATTGAATGAGAAAGGAGAGCGGGTTCCCATGTCGGTGAAGGTCGGCGACATCGTGCTCTTCAAGAAATACGGTCCCGAGGAGTTTGAGTCGGAAGGCGTGAAATATCTTGTTGCGGAAGAAGGAGACCTTATTGCGGTTGTAAGCTAAACAAAATAATTATGGCAAAGCGAATCATATTCAAAGAACAGGCGCGCGCCGCCCTGAAGCGCGGCGTGGATAAACTGGCGAACACGGTCAAAGTAACGCTCGGCCCGCGCGGAAGGGGCGTTGTGCTTGAAAAGAGTTACGGCGCACCGATTATTACTCTGGACGGCGTAACAATTGCAAAAGAAATTGAGCTTGAGGACAGGGTTGAAAATGCAGGTGCCGAGCTCATTAAGGAAGTGGCGTCAAAGACGAACGATGCCGCCGGCGACGGCACGACAACCGCAACGCTCCTGGCGCAGAGCTTCGTGAGCGAGGGACTGAAGAACGTATCAACAGGACTTGACCCGGTCGCCTTGCGGCGGGGCATGACCGAGGCAACGGACATCGTGGTGAACTATCTCGGAAAAAACTCAAAAAAGATAAGCGGCAAAGACGAGATTGCACAGGTTGCAACCATCTCCGCGCGCGACGAAGCGGTTGGAAAGCTCATTGCCGACGTCATTGATAAAGTCGGGCATGAAGGCGTGGTGACCGTTGAAGAATCCCAAAGCTTGGGGCTTGAACAGGAAGTCGTGGAAGGAATGCAGTTTGATAAGGGATATGTCTCCGCATACATGGTGACCGACCACGAGCGGATGGAGGCGGTTTTGAAAGACCCGTATATACTCGTGACCGACAAGAAAATCTCGTCCATCAGCGAACTTCTGCCGCTCCTTGAGAAAGTGGCGCAGAGCGGGAAGAAGGAACTTCTTATCATTGCGGACGATGTTGACGGCGAGGCGCTTGCAACCCTTATCGTGAACAAGCTCAGGGGCGTGTTTAACGCAGTTGCGGTGAAGGCGCCTGGCTTCGGCGACCGCCGCAAAGCGATGCTTCAGGATATCGCTATCGTCGTCGGCGCCGAGTACGTCTCGGAGGAAGTGGGGCGCAAATTGGACACGACCGACGTGACAGCCCTGGGAGAAGCGCGACGCGTTGTCGTGACAAAAGACGCAACGACCATCGTGGGCGGCAAAGGCGGCAACGACAAAATACAGAGCCGCGTGAGCCAGTTAAAAGCACAGCTCGAAAAGACCGATTCAAGTTTTGACCGCGAGAAATTGCAGGAACGCATCGGGAAGCTCTCTGGCGGCGTTGCGGTCATCCGCGTCGGCGCGGCAACCGAAGTGGAACAGAAGGAAAAACAGCACCGCATTGAAGATGCTGTTTCTGCGACGAAAGCCGCGATTGAAGAGGGGATTGTCCCCGGCGGCGGCGTTGCTCTGGTGCGCGCTTCGGAAGTTTTGAAGAGCCACATCGCCAACATGCCGAAGGATGACATTGCTCGCATGACGGGAGCGCGAACGATTCTTGAAGGACTCTACGCTCCTCTCCGGCAGATTTCCGAAAACGCCGGATACGACGGTGCTGTCGTTTTGGACAAGGTGCTTCACGGCGAAAATGCGGATTACGGGTTCAACGCGGCAACCGGCGCGTATGTGAATCTTTTCCAGGAAGGCATTGTTGACCCGGCAAAAGTGACGCGCTTGGCGCTTCAGAACGCCGCATCAATAGCCGCAATGTTTCTCACAACGGAAGCGGTCGTGAGCACCATTCCCGAAAAGAAAAAGCACGGGCACGAGGAAGGCGACATGGACGCCGGCATGGCGGGAATGATGTAACAGGGCATCCTGATTTCGGAAATCCTTAAGGATTTCCGAAATCTTTTATTGGGCAGTTCCAGTTTCTCCTTCGCTCGCCGTTACTGGCTTTTTCCAGCTGGCGTAATCGCACTTGGGGTAGCGGCTGCAACCATAGAACATCCGGCCGCGCTTCGTGCGCCGCCGTATGACAAGGCCTTCTCCGCACTTCGGGCATGCGCCGAACGTGTTTGACTCGTCCAAGTACGGTTTGGTGTTGCGGCACGCGGGGAATCCCGTGCATGCAAGGAACTTTCCGAATCTGCTCGTTTTTACAACCATCGGTTTGCCGCACAGGTCGCACACGACATCCGTCTCTTTCGGCTTTCCGAAAACGGCGGTTTTCTTTACCTCAACGTATTTCTTCTCCAGGTTCTCGGCAAAGGGAACATAAAACGCGCGCATGACCGCCTGCCAAGACACCCCGCCCTCGGCAACGCGGTCAAGTTCTTCCTCCATTTCCGCAGTAAAACCGATATCCACGATTTGGGGAAAATGCTCCGTCAAAACCTTGTTTACTACTTCACCGATTTCGGTCGGGCGGAAACGCCTGCCGTCATCTTTCTCCACATAGTTGCGCTCCTGAATGACCGAAATAGTCGGCGCATAGGTTGAAGGGCGGCCAATGCCAAACTCCTCCAGCGTTTTGATTAAGCTCGCCTCGTTATAGCGCGGCGGCGGTTCGGTTTCGTGCTCGTCCGGATGCACTTCCGGAAGGGGAAGCGCTGTTCCTTCTTTTAGGGCAGGAAGCTCCTGCTCAAGAATATGCTGGGACCAAAGTTTCAAATATCCGTCAAAAAGCATTGTCTTTCCCTGGGCGCGGGCGAGATATGCTTCACTCTGTCCCGAAGCAGTAATGACGATAGTGCGGTGAGCAAATCGCGCCGGCGGGAGCTGTGACGCAATAAATCGGCGTCGGATGAGGTCATAAAGTTTCTGTTCGCGCGGCTCAAGTCCCGCCTTGGCGGGATCAAACGAAAGATTCGTTGGGCGAACGGCTTCATGCGCCTCTTGCGCCAGGCGCGACTTTGTCTTGAACGCGCGCGGAGCAGGAAGAAGATACGCTTCGCCAAGCTCGGCGTGAATCCACGCGCGAGCCATCTCAAGAGACTCATGCGAAAGGTTTACTGAATCCGTGCGCATATACGTAATAAGTCCACGCTCATAAAGCCCCTGCGCAACACGCATGGTTTGTTTCGCCGAGAAGCGCAGGCGGCGCGAGGCTTCCTGCTGCAAGGTACTCGTCGTGAAAGGCGGCAGGGGATTGCGCCGCACTTCTTTGTCTTGCACTTCGGTGACGGCATATGATGCGCTTCGCAGGTCCTTCACTATTTCTTCCACGCGCTCCGGTTCTTTGATGCCTGGTTCGGGCAGAGGCTTTCCGCCGATTTTAAAAAGCTCGGCAGTAAACTCCGAAAAGAGAAGCGCGATAGTCCAGTACTTCTCCGCCTTGAACGCGCGAATCTCATTCTCACGGTCGGCAATAAGACGCACGGCAACCGATTGAACGCGCCCAGCCGAAAGATGCGAAGCAACCTTCTTCCAAAGAAAGGGGGATAACTTATACCCGACCAGGCGATCAAGGACACGGCGCGCCTGCTGAGCATCTACCAAACGCCCGTCAATCTCGCGCGGGTGCTTCAGCGCCTCAGCAATTGCCGGTTTCGTAATCTCATGAAACACAATGCGATCGGCGCGTTTCAAACCCAACGCCTCCGCCAGGTGCCACGCAATGGCTTCTCCCTCGCGGTCTTCATCAGTTGCGAGTATGACCCTGTCCGCCTTAGAAACGAGGCGCTTCAATTCAGAAACGTGCTTCCGGGCAGAAGTAGGTATAACGTAACGAGGTTCAAAGTTTCCCTCCACGTCAACACCGAGCTCTCCCTTCGGCAGGTCGCGCACATGCCCATAAGAGGAGGTGACGGTGAACCCCTTGCCCAAAAACGCCCCGATGGTTTTTGCCTTCGTCGGGGACTCCACGACAACGACCGTTTCCGCACTGCTCTTTTTCATAACGTGCCCATACGATATAATAATGGGAGAAAATGGCAAGTCAGAATCTGAAGGCTAAATTCCGTCGGCGCCTCACAAAGGAGCTTGGCATTGCTCTTGTCGTGCTTTTGCCGCTTATGGTCGGCTTTGTCGTCTTGCGTGTCGCCGTCGCCAATTCAACCGAAGAGATGATCCAGGCACGGCGGGCATTCACGGAACACACTAACATCATAAACCGTCTCATCACGCTTCGCTCGCAGTACGACGCGTTCGGCAAAACGTACTTCAACGTTTTGCACAATGTCATTCCGGAGAAGGATGAACTCATCAATGTATCACAGGAGTTCCAGGGGGTCGCCGCGGAACACAACCTGCAGTTCGGTTTTTCCTTCCGCGGAGAAGACCCCGCCTCGGCAACAAGCTTGGGTGCCGTACATTTTTCCATCGCGGTTGCAGGAAGCAACCTTCCGGATATCACCGAATTTATCACAGATATGCAATCGTTCCATTATCTTACCGTGATCGAGAATCTTCACGTGAGCCGCGCGGAAACCGGCATGGAAGCCGTCATCATCGGAAAGGTATATTATCGCACCCCAGAAAATTAAACCATGACGCAGGATAAGATAACGGCACAGCAGGTGTTCTTCTATATTTTTGCCGGCATATTCTTTGCCGTGCTCGTGGCATTCATGGTCATAAATTTCATCTTCCTCGTTACCCAGCTGAATGGCGCGTTCAGTTTTGAACCGCCCATCCTGGAAGGGAATATCAAGACATTTGACAAGGCAAGTTTTGACAAACTACAGTTGACTAGGTAGTACGGGCACATAGTTCAGTGGTAGAACGCTGTCCTGATAAGACAGAGGTCTCAGGTTCGATTCCTGGTGTGCCCACAATTATGAATACAGTAAAAGCGTGGGTTGTTGCCGTAAGCATGGGATACGGCCACCAACGGACTGCTCACAGCGTGCGCGGGCTCGCACCCGAGAACCGCTTCATTAACGCGAACGACTATCCCGGCATTCCGGCACCGGACCGCCGGAAATGGGAAGGGAGCAAAAACTTCTATGAATTCATTTCACGTTTCAAGCGAACGCCTATCATCGGAAACGTCGTGTTCTCGCTTTTCAACAAACTTCTTAAGATAGCGAGTTTTTATCCGCAACACGATTTGTCGCGCCCCGACGCCAATGTGCGGCACATCGCGAACTTCATTAAAAGAGGGTGGGGGAAGCATTTTATTGAGACATTAAAAAAACAGCCGCTCCCCATGATTGCCACGTTCTTCGTTCCTGCCCTCATGGCAGAGTTCTACGACTATCCTGAAAACATCTACTGCATCGTACCGGACGCCGACATTGCCCGCTCGTGGGCGCCTCTTATGCCGCACTCAAGCAGGATACATTACTGCGCTCCGTCGGAGCGCGTTGTGGAGCGCCTGAAGCAATATGGCATACCCCCGAAGCATGTTTCTCTGACAGGGTACCCTCTGCCGAAAGAGAACATCGGCAAACAGGACGAAATTGCACGAAGCGACACGGCGCGCCGCATCGTAAATTTAGACCCGGAAGGAGTGTATCGCCGCGAATACGCATCCCTCATCAAAGAATATCTCGGCACGCTTCCTAAAAACGCGGGGCGGCCTCTTACCATTATGATTTCAATCGGCGGCGCGGGTGCACAGACCGAAATCGGCATCACGGTGATGCGTTCGCTCAAAGAAAAACTCCGAGCCGGGGAGGTGCGGCTCTTCCTGGGCGCCGGAATGAAAGAAAGTGTGCGAACGCGCTTTACGAACGAGCTCACGCGGCTGGATATGGGAGATTGCAGAGACAATGTGTGCATCGTGACCGGAGATACGCTTGAAACATACTTCAATCGGTTCAATGAGGCACTGCGCGAAATCGATATTTTGTGGACGAAGCCGAGTGAACTCTCGTTTTACTGTGCTCTGGGCATTCCTATTGTGATTGCACCGCCCATCGGCGCGCAGGAAGACTACAACAAGGAATGGCTCTTGCGCTTGGGTGCGGGAATGTCGGCGGAAAATCCTTTGCATGTGAATGAATGGCTCTTTGATGCACTGAAAACCGGATGGTTTGCAGAAGCGGCAATGCAAGGATTCATTGAAGCGGAGCGGCGCGGTACGTTTAACATAGAAAAATTAGTTTCTCAAAAGATATCCACAGTGTAGTGTGATGCGTATAGTGTATAATGTATACACAGCGCAAACTGATGAGAGTTGTTTTGTATTACAACAACTTTCGCAAAGGTCGGCGAGACAAAAAGTAATGCAACACAAAAACATGGCAGTACGCCGTAAGAGAGCAAAAGCGAGCAGCGCAAAGAAGCGGACAACAAAGCGGACAACAAAGCGAAGGACGACAGCTCGCAGAACAACACGGAAGACGACAGCGCGGAAAACAACCCGCCGTCGCCGCAGCAAGAGATAATGGTGGATATCTCCAAAAGCCCCGCCTGAGCGGGGCTTTTCGTTATCCAAAAACTGGTTTAAACTTCACGGTGACGGGCCGTTAGCATAGTGGCAGTGCACCCGGTTTGCATCCGGGAGGCGCGAGTCCGATTCTCGCACGGTCCACCCGATTGCTCCGCATGGGCCCCTTTTGCTACAATGAAGGCATGCTTGGAACAGGATATGCGGCGGTCATGATTGCCGGCTTCGGCGGCGGAGTCGTGAGGGGGCTCACCGGCTTCATAAAGCACCAATTCTCTTACAAGAACGTTGGGTTCAATCTTCCGTACTTCATCGCAACGATGAGCATCTCCGGCGTCGTCGGACTTCTCACGGCGGTTGCCGTCAAGGAACTCGGCACGGGATTTCTGGGCATTGAGTCGGTAAGCCCTGCGCTTGCGCTCATTGTGGGTTATGCCGGAGGAGATTTTTTGGAAAACATGTACAAGATTATCACAAAGCGCGCTTCCCTCTATGCCGAGTAAAGAAGCGCTGAACTTCGCCATACAGGGGGGAAAGAAGCTCTCCGGGGAAATAACGGTGAACACGGCAAAGAACTCTGCCGTTTCTCTTTTGTGCGCGTCGCTCCTGAACGAAGGGCACACGACCCTAAAACGCATGCCGCGAATAGAGGAAGTGTTTCGCATCATTGAGGTTTTGGAGAGCATCGGCGTTCAGGCCGTTTGGTCGGGTGAGCACGAAGTGCGCATCACGCCGCCCGAAACGTTCGCGCTGAAAGACATAAACCAGGACGCCGCAATGAAAACGCGGAGCGTTATCATGCTCGTGGGGGCGCTCGTTCATCGCGCCCAGAGCTTCAGCATTCCGCAAGCAGGCGGCTGCAAGCTGGGAAGCCGCACCGTCCGTCCGCACTTCTTTGCGCTCCAGGAGTTCGGCGTTTCAATAAAAACGCGCGAGGGGGCATATGACATTGAAACGCGCAATCTGAAACCGGCGGAGAAAGTCGTGCTCTATGAGTCGGGGGACACCGTGACGGAAAATGCCATCATGGCCGCCGCGCGCATAACGGGAAAAACAACGATAAAACTTGCTTCGGCAAACTATCAGATACAAGACCTGTGCTATTTTCTGAAACGGCTCGGCGTAAAAATTGAAGGCGTCGGGACAACAACTCTGGTCATAGAGGGCAGGGAAAGCATACGCGAAGACGTTTCTTTTAGTATGAGCGAAGACCCCATTGAAGCAATGCTTTTCCTCTCCATTGCCGCTACCACAAACTCGCGCATCACGATAAAGGGTGCGCCGATAGAATTCTTGGAACTTGAACTTTTGAAACTCCAAAAGATGGGATTCAAATACTCCCTGACAAAAGCGTACAAGTCCGAAAACGGCTTCACCGACCTCGTAGACATAAAAACCAGGCCATCGAGCCTCACGGCATTGGAAGAAAAAATCTACGCCCGTCCGTTCCCGGGATTGAATATTGATAATCTGCCATTTTTTGTCCCCATCGCAACGCAGGCAAAGGGGCAAACGCTTATTCACGACTGGGTATACGAAAACCGCGCCATCTACTACACCGAACTCATAAAGCTCGGTGCGAATATCGTTCTCGCCGACCCGCACCGTGTTATCGTGACGGGTCCCACGCCGCTTCGTCCGGCCGAAGTCATTTGTCCGCCGGCACTCCGGCCCGCGGCCATCATCCTCATTGCCATGCTTGCCGCCCCCGGTGAATCAATTCTCCGGAATGTCTATTCTATTAATAGGGGATACGAAGACCTTGTCACGCGCCTTGGCGCGCTGGGAGCTCACATAGAGGTTCTTAAGGGGTAACGACGGCACATGGATAAAGACGAGCTGATTGCGAAACTCAAGCGGATGGGGTATCTGAAAACGCCCGCCGTCGTAAGCGCGTTTCAGCGCGTTCCCCGCGCCGACTTTGTGCCTGAAGAATTCAAAGACCGCGCGTACGAAGATGAGCCGCTTCCCATAGGAGAAGAGCAAACCATTTCCCAGCCCCTGACCGTTGCTTTCATGCTTGAGCTTTTGGTTCCGAAAGCGGGGCAAACCATTCTTGACGTCGGGGCGGGAAGCGGATGGCAGGCGGCACTTCTCGCCGACATTGTGGGGCAAGCCGCCAAGAAAAAAGGAAAGGTTTTTACAATTGAGCGCATACCGCTCCTCGTAAAAATGGCGCGGAAAAATCTTGCTTCGTATATCAAGAAGGGAATTGTGGAAATTCTTGAGGGAGACGGGAGCGCGGGGGACAAAAAGCATGCTCCCTTTGACGGTATCATCGCGGCGGCGACGGCGGGTGTCTTGCCTCCGGCGTGGAAAGAACAGATAAAGCCAGGTGGAGTGATCGTCGCACCGGTCGGGCAAAGTATCGTAAAGCTCACGAAGCGCAAGGATGGGACCTTCATCCGCGAAGACCACCCCGGCTTCTCGTTTGTCCCCCTCATATCGGAAGAGAAGTGATGTACACCGTACGCGAGAGCGCTTTTGAGGGTCCTTTAGATAAGCTTCTGGAGCTTATTAAAAAACGGGAACTGGAGATAACCCGCGTGAGCTTGGCTGCCGTCACGAACGATTTCTTAAAGTACGTCACTCGCGACGGCATAAGTCACGAGGAGTATGCCGAGTTTTTGAACATCGCCTCAAAACTCATCCTCTTGAAATCACAGGAACTTCTGCCAACTCTCGCCCTGACCGAGGAAGAGGAGGAGGACGTGAAAGCGCTTGAGGAACAGTTGCGGCTTCACGCATATCTTACCGAACGCAAAGAAGAACTTCTCTCACTGTGGCGCGAGGCGCCTGCCTCGGCGGTGAGAGAATTCATGCAAGACCTGCGTTACCCCTTTACGCCGCCTCGCATAACAGTTCAAGACCTTGCGGAATGCGCCGCGCGGCTTGCGGCAGAACTTATCACGGAAACCGCCCCTATACCGGAGAAGAAAATAAGAATCTCTCTTGAAAACATTATGGCTCGGCTTTTAGAGCGTCTCACCAAAATTCCCGCAAATATTCTCGCCAGAGCCGTTTCGCGCGAGGAACGAATTGCGCTGTTTCTCGCCATTCTCCACCTTTCGCGGAACGCCGCAATTTCCGTGCACCAAGCCGAGCGTTTCGGTGAAATCCTCGTTGCCAAATCATCCGAAACCTAATACGATAAGCTCATGAACCGCCTCGCCAGCCTTGAAGCGCTCCTCTTCCAATATGGAGAACCCATCGCCCTGAAGGATGTTTCCCGCATTCTGAAGTCAGATGAAAAAGCATGCGAAGAACTCATTGCCGCGTACGGAGATGCCCTCCAAAAAGAGGATCGAGGACTCGCACTCATAAAAGCGGGGAATACCTATCAACTTGCGACAAAGGGTGAAACGTCGGTTGTAACCCAGGAACTCGTGAAAGATGCGTTTAAAGAAGAGCCCACGCCGGCAGTCGTTGAGGTAACAACCCTCGTCGCGTATATCGGGCCGGCACCAAAAAGCTCAATAGACGCTGTGCGGGGTGTTAACTCCACGCTCGCCTTGCGTAACGCGCTGATGCGCGGCTTCATTGACCGCGAGAAACACAAAAACGCATACCATTATTTCGTAACAACCGACTTTCTCCGCCATCTCGGCGTGAAAGATATAGCCGAGCTCCCGGATTACGAAAAACATCGGAAAGAGCTTTTAACCCTTAATTCTTAAAATATGTTTCCCCGCTCACAAGCGTTTCTCTTCGCAGGAGTGCTCCTTATATCGCTTCTTTTGACGCGGGGTGGGGGCACCTCGCCCAAAGAAATCGCCGTTTCCCGGAACTCGCTCCCTTCAGGCGGCGGGTTCTTTTCACTCCAGCAGGCATCAATCCGCGAGATAGCGGTAGATGTCCCTCGCGTACCTGCGCGCAGGTGGGATGTGCCCGACCCGGCCATCTCCGCGCGGGCCGCGCTCGTTTACTCTCTGGACGACAGAATTCCGCTTTTTTACAAAAATACGAAAGAGGCGTTCACGCTCGCTTCGCTCACAAAACTCGTGACCGCAATTGCGGTCGCCGAAGACATCGGGCTTGATAAAAACATACCCATAACCCAGGAAATCATCGCGACAGAAGGGGAGGCAGGGAACCTCGTAAGCGGCGAAGTGTACGCCGCACGGGATCTTCTTGCCATTATGCTTCTTGCTTCTTCAAACGATGCGGCAGCCGCATTTGAAGCGTACTATGGCGGCACGGGCAAGTTTGCCGAACTTTTGAACCGAAAGGTTTCAGAACAGGAACTTGCAAGCACCGTTCTCTATGACGGCTCGGGATTGAACGATTCAAACAAAAGCACGGCATATGACATGTTTTCGCTCATACTCTATATTCTTGAGCATCATCCCGACTTCTTTCAGCTGACGCAAAACCTGCAGCTGAATATTCAGCCCGTAAACGACCCTCAAACGAAAACGGTATACAATATAAACAGCTTAGCCGGCGACCCGATATTCCTTGGAGGCAAAACGGGAACATCGCCGGAGGCAGGTGAAAATTTGGTTGCGCTTCTCCGGCACGGCGACCGGCGCATCGTCACCATTCTTTTCG
The DNA here is from genome assembly GCA_001779505.1 of Candidatus Jorgensenbacteria bacterium GWA1_54_12. Lineage (GTDB taxonomy): Bacteria > Patescibacteriota > Minisyncoccia > UBA6257 > GWB1-50-10 > GWA1-54-12. The sequence continues at coordinate 34,484 of MFKH01000006.1, forward strand.
GTTCCAAAAACAGGGCGAAGGATGCACATGCCGTTCTTGATTGGATTGAAGAAGCATATGAATTTCAAAATTAAAAGCTAACTCTATGGTCTTGTTTGAAGCAGTACGCATACTCATCATGTTCGCGCTCGCATTCGTGGCGGCGCTTTTTGCAACACCCCTTGTCACGCATTTCCTCGAAAAATACAACGTCAAGAAGCGCAATATCAGAAGCGCCGAAGAAGCGCCGATTTTTCACGAGTTGCACAAGGGTAAATCATCCACGCCCACAATGGGCGGCATTATCATTTGGTCGGCGGTTCTCGCGCTCGCGCTTTTGTTTTTTGTCCTCTCGCGCCTTGTTGACGGCTTCTTTAACTACCTGAATTTCGTAAGCCGCGCCGAAACGTATCTTCCTATCGCGGCGCTCTTTTTTGCCGCGGTTGTGGGATTCGTGGACGATCTTTTCGGCATACGCGGAAAAGGACCGAAAGGCGGCGGGCTCTCCGTAAAACATAAACTCCTTTTGTATACCGTGGTTGCCTTGGTCGGCGCCTGGTGGTTTTACGCAAAGCTCGGGTTCACAACACTCTACATACCTTTCATCGGCTACGCTGACATTGGCCTGTGGTATATTCCGTTTTTCATATTTGTCATCGTCGCAACGGCATTCTCAACGAACGAAACAGACGGTTTGGACGGACTTGCCGGGGGAGTGCTTATTTTCCCCTTCGGCGCGCTTGCCGTTGTCGCGTTTACCCTGGAGCGTTACGACCTTGCGACGTTCATCGCCGCGATTTTGGGAGCGCTCCTCGCATTTCTCTGGTTCAACATCCATCCCGCCCGGTTCTTTATGGGAGATACGGGTTCCATGGCGCTTGGTGTCACCTTGGGCGTCATTGCAATGCTCACGAACACCGCGCTCTTTCTCCCGTTTTTTGCGTTCATCCTCATCTTGGAATCGTCGTCCGTCATCATACAGGTCATAAGCAAAAAGGTGCGGAAACGAAAAGTGTTCCGTTCCACCCCCATTCATCACCATTTTGAAGCGCTCGGCTGGCCGGAAACGCAAATTACCATGCGCTTCTGGATTATTTCCGCAGTGACGACCATTATCGGATTAGTCTTATTTTTCCTTGCACACTTCGCGTAAAAAAATACCTCGCGCACGCACCGCCCCCGATTACGTTTTTATCGCTATCGTGGGACTTTTGACCATCTTCGGCTTGGTCATTCTCGCGAGTGCCTCGTCTGATTTGGCAAAAACACGGTTCGGCGACAGTTATTATTATCTCACTCACCAGCTCCTCTATGGGCTTTCGTTCGGCATTGCCGGGTTTGTCGCCGGCTCTCTCATCTACCACGGACGGCTGGAACGGCTGGCAATGATTCTTTTGGCGCTGAACGTCGTCGCGCTTATTCTTGTTTTCACGCCTCTTGGGTTCGGGGCGAAAGGCGCTTCGCGATGGCTCTCGCTGGGCGGCGCATCCATCCAGCCGGGAGAATTCGCAAAGCTTACGTTTATTGTATACCTCGCCGCATGGATAAGCAGGAAAAGCGCTTCGCGCACCAAAAGCGTCGCCGAGGGGCTTATTCCGTTTCTTCTCATGACCGGCGTAACGCTTTTTCTCATCCTTATCCAGCCGGCAATGACGACCGCGCTCATTTTGGGCGTCGCGGCCGTCGCAACATATTTCGCTTCTGGTGCACGCATAAGTTTTATCGCCATCATCCTTCTCGCGGGAATTCTCGGAGCGACCCTCCTTGTCTACCTCGCGCCGTACCGTTTTGAACGCGTCCTGTCATTTTTCAATCCCGAACGCGACGTTTTGGGCGAATCGTACCATCAAAATCAGGCACTCATCGCCATGGGTTCCGGCGGAGCAACGGGCGTCGGGTACGGCAAATCAACGACAAAGCTCAACTATCTCCCCGAGCCGATAGGGGATTCCATCTTCGCCGTCATCGGAGAGGAACTTGGCTTCGTCGGGACGACGGTTGTTATCCTATGCTTTGGCGTTCTCGTCTGGCGCGGCTTTGTCATCGCGCACCATGCCGCTTACACGTTCGGCAAAGCACTCACCATCGGTTTCACAACAATCATCGGGCTCCAGGCATTCATTAATATGGCGGCAATTTCAGGGCTCATTCCTTTGACGGGCGTGCCCTTGCCCTTCGTGAGCTACGGCGGCACGGCGCTTGCAACATTCCTCACCATGAGCGGCATCATTGTAAACGTATCGCGATATCGAAATGGCTAAACGAAAAAAGGTTATCCTCGTCTGCGCGGGCGGCACCGGAGGGCATGTATATCCCGCGCTTGCCGTTGCCGAAGAATTGCTTTCCATGTCCGGCGGAGACGCGAACGTTCGCTTCATTGGTCCGCGAACGCACCTTGCGGACGAATTTCACTATCGCGGCATCCGCACATACCGCATTGCGGGAGCGAAATTCCGCCGGTACTTTTCCTTGTATAACTTTGTGGATATTCCCAAGCTCTTCTTCAGTTTCCTGCAGGCGCTCGTGAAGCTTTTCATCATCATGCCAGACATCGTGTTTTCAAAAGGCGGTCCGGGGACGCTTCCGGTCGTTCTCGCCGCCCGGTTTTATCGCATTCCGGTCGTCATTCACGAAACGGACTCCGTACCGAGCCTAAACACGCGCCTTGCCGCCCGTTTCGCCGCCCGCATCGGCGTTTCGTGGAAAAGCACCGCATCATACTTCCCAAAACAAAAAACGTTCCTCTCGGGGAACCCGGTCCGCAAGGACCTTTTCCAAAATGTCCCGCCGCGCGCGGAGGCACGGAAACATTTCGGCTTCGAAGACCCGTCTGCCGGCGAGACAAGAGAGCCCGTTATCCTCATCCTCGGCGGATCGCAGGGCGCCGCGCCCATAAATAACTTTTTTGCAAATCATGCGAAGAAAATTCTCGCGAACTGCGCGCTCATACATCAGGCGGGAGAGGGGAATCTGGAGGAGGTTAAAAAAGAAACGCGCGGAGTTTCCGAAGAACGCTACCGTCTCTATGGAACCTTAAAGACCGAAGAGTTGAAGAACGCATACGCCGCCGCAGACATCATCGTCTCACGCGCCGGCGGAGCGCTCTTTGAAATCGCCGCATTCGGCAAGCCTGCAATTCTCATCCCGCTTCCCAATTCCGCGAACAACCATCAGTACATGAATGCATACGAATACGCCGGCTCCGAAAGAGGGGATATGCGGGCAATTGTCATAGAAGAACCGAATCTCACACTCGGCATTTTCTTGGCACAAGTTCAGAACATTCTTGACCCAGCCCGCTACCGTGCGATGGAAGATGCCGCCCGCGCCTTTGCTAAACCTAACGCCGCCCGCCTCGTCGCCGAAGAAGTTCTGAAGCTTGCCTAATACAAGGTTTCGTAAACCTTGTATAAACCTTGTATTGGGCTTGAGATGAGAGGCATAATAAAAGGGTATGGATTCTGCTCCCAAAACGCCTGTACGGACGCGTTTTGCGCCATCGCCCACGGGTCCCTTCTCGGTCGGCAACGCCCGCACGGCACTTTTTGCCTGGCTCTATGCACGCCGCAATGGGGGAACATTCCTCCTCCGCATAGAAGACACTGACATGGAACGTTCCAAGCCGGAATACGAAGAGCAAATCAGGGACTCGCTCGCATGGCTCGGCTTAAACTGGGATGAAACGCCGCTCCGCCAAAGCGAGCGGCGCGCCGTATACGAAAAATACATAAAGAAACTCCTGGAGGAGAAGAAGGCATATTTCTGTTTCTGCTCCGAAGAAGAACTTGAAGCCGACCGCACGGCGCAATTGAGCCAGGGGCTCGCACCGAAATACGGCGGGCGCTGCCGGTCGCTTACGGACGAAGAATCGGCGCGGCGGGCGGCTCTCGAGCCGCACGTCATACGGTTCCGAATGCCGCAGGGGAGCATTTCGTTTACCGACCTCATACGGGGCGAGGTAACGTTTGAAGCTGACATCATTGGTGACTTTATCATTGCAAAAGACGAGCGAACGCCTCTCTACAACTTCGCCGTCGTTATAGACGACGAGGAATCTGCCGTGACGCATGTCGTTCGCGGCGAAGACCACCTTTCAAACACGCCGCGCCAGATTGCGCTCCAGAAAGCACTTGGGTTCGGAACGCCTGTTTACGCCCACCTGCCGCTCCTTTTGGACGCCGAGCGGCAAAAGCTCTCCAAGCGGCGTGCCCAAACATCGCTCCTCGCATACCGGCACGAAGGATATCTTGCAGACGCGATGTTCAATTTTCTTCTCCTTTTGGGCTGGCATCCGGAGGGGGATGAGATTGTGGGGCGCGATGAGGCCCTGAAACGTTTTGATTTGAGCCGCGTGCAAAAAGCGGGAGCCGTGTGGAGCGACGAGAAACTTTCCTGGATGAATGCACACTACATCCGCGCCATGGAAACCAGCGCACTCCTCACGGAACTTGCCTCCTTCGTGCCAAAAGCATGGCAGGAAAAGAAAGAGCTTCTCGCCAAAGCAGTGGGAATAGAGAAGGAGCGGATGAAAACTCTTGCTGATTTCGCATCGCGCGCGGGATTTTTCTTTGAACTTCCCGACTATCCGCCGGATATGCTCTTTTGGGACGAAAAGCCGGACGAGTCAAAAGAAAACATCCGCGCGCTCCACGCGGCACTGGAAGAGACGCTGACGTTCACGCCCGAGTTCCTGACCGCAACGCTTGAGGCGCGCGCTAAAGAAACAGGCAAGGGTGCGGCATACTGGCCGTTTCGCGTCGCCCTGTCGGGAGAACAGTCGTCTCCGGGCGGCATTGAAATCGCGCTCGCTCTGGGAAGGGAAGAAACTTTGCGCCGCCTGGAAATTGCAATTGAGAAAGTGGAGGCATGAAGCATATCTCCTATATGCTACCGTTCTTTATTTTGTGCGTTGCCCTGCCGCAGCTTGTCTTTGCCGCACCGGATGTGCCCGATGACCCTACTGCGCTCCGCGCGCTCATCAGCGAAAAGCAAACGGAACTCCTGGAACTGCAAAAGCAGCGCGAAGAGCTGGAGCAAAAACTTGCGGCAACCGGTGAAGAAAAGCTTTCGCTCAAGAAAGAGCTCCAAAACATAAACTACCGGGTGAACCAGCTCGAGCTTTCCGTTGAACGAAACACGCTCCTTATTGAAAAACTGGGATACGAAATTTCTTCTCTGGAGATGGATATTAAGCGGGCAGGGGAGGATATCCGCAATGCAAAAGGCTCCGTCGCGCTTCTTCTCGCGGAACTCCAGCGCGCCGACCATGACACGCCGCTCACGATCCTCCTGAAGCATGCATCGCTTTCAAAGAGCGCTTCTGTTATGCAATCCATTGCGACCGTGACGAACCGCCTCACGCTTGAGGCGCAAAGCCTGGCGACTTTGCAGGCAACACTCGTCAAAAACCAAAGTGAAGTTACCGGAAAGAAACAAGAGAAACAGGCGGAGCAGAGAACGCTCTTGAATCAGCAATCGCTCGTTGAAGAAACAAAGAACGAGAAAGAATATCTTCTCAAAGAAACCGAAAACAAGGAGAAAGTGTATGAGACGCACATAGCCGAACTTGAAAAGGCCCAGAGTGAGATAAGTGATGTCATGACGGCAATTGAAGACCGCCTGCGCGCGACAATTGATGCATCGCTCCTCCCGACGCCGCGCCCGGGCGTGTTTGCCTTTGCCGTGAAAGATTCATGCATCACGCAGGAATACGGACGCACCGACTTTGCCGCGCAGGCATACAAAACCAAATTCCACGGCGGGCTCGATTTCCGCGCGCGGGAAGGGGAGCCGATATACGCCGCCCTTGACGGCACGGTTGCGGTTGTAGACAACAATGACCGCGGCGTAGCGCGCTGGAACAAATATCAATACGGAAAATACGTTATAATAGAACACGACAACAACCTAAGCACGCTCTACGCGCATCTCTCGCGCCAAGCAGTAGGAGAAGGTCAGGAAGTAAAAACAGGCGACCTTGTGGGCTATGCAGGAAATACCGGCTATTCATTCGGCGCTCATCTTCACTTCGGCGTGTACCTCACGCCGGTTCGCGGCTGGCAAGAACGAAACGGGGACAATAACGCGCGCGAGCACGGCGGCCTCATCGCCATACCGCCAGCCGCAGGGCTCGTACCGGTCGGCGCGACACTTGACCCCGCTCAATATTTATATCCTTCACCATCGTGCCCATCATGATTGAAGACATTATTCAGCGCATATCGGGCGTCCTCAACGTAACGGTCGGGGAAGCGCTTCGCGCGTTCTGGCGCTTGCTTATCATCGTTTGGAACGCCGTCGTTGAACTTGTGAAAAACATCGCCGGAAAACTGTAAGGGGAGCGCGAAGGCAGGCATGGCCTGCCTGTCGTATAATATATGTTTTGTGACATATGAGGGACGAATATAAGAACCTTGATGACTTCAAGGAAAAATCCGGCTATGACATAGACGGCGTGTGGTTTCCCCGCGTCACGAAAATCGTAAGCATCAAGGCAAAGCCGGCTCTTAACTTCTTCTACGCAAGTCTTAAGAATTATGCCGAAGGAGAACGTATTAAAAAAATCTCCGCGGAAGAGGGAACACACATACATGAAACCGTGCAGAGCATCTTAACAGGCGGCTCCCCCGCCGTAGACGAAAATATGGCGCCCTCCATTAAAGCGTTCATGGAATTTGCCGAACGCACACCGATTGAGGTTGACCCGGACTATATTGAGCGCCGCATTGCAAACCTTGACGAGCGTTTCGCCGGCACGATTGACGCACTGGCTTTAATCGACGGCAAGCTCGGCATTTTGGACATTAAAACTTCTCAAGCCATTTATCGCGACTATAATCTCCAGACCTCCGCATATCTCGCAACACTGAAGAAAGATGTAAAGGAATTGCAAACCCGCTGGATACTCCGCATTGACCAAGCGCAGGTGTGCACGACATGCGGCGCGCTCTTGAGAAACAAAGGCGGCCGAACAAAGGTAAAAATTGACTGGGCGAACGCCTTCATGCGCACATGCATGCATTCCTGGTCACCGCTCCCTATAGGCGAAGTTGAACTGAAAGAGTTTCCGCTCTGGGAAGATGACTTCCGCGCATTCCTTGGCGCGAAAACATTATGGGAATGGGAAAACGAAACCTGGCTCAAAGCCGCCGGATATCTGCAATAACAAAAATCCCTCCGTCAATTGACGGAGGGATTTTTACAGTACCGGTCCCGCCGTAGCGGGATCCCGCTGTAGCGGGATAAGCCATAGGCCAGATTCTGTTTATGCGGCGATTCATCTATGCGGCACTGTCGCCTAAGGCGACCACGACCTTGCACCCGGGTAAGGATTTAGCCGTTTCACCCTCCGCCAAAGAGGCGGAGACTCGTCTCTGTTCGCACCTCTCTCTTACGAGGGCGAGCTTTCACTCGCTACCCTTTTAACCAGCGCTTTCCTCTCGAGGGGGAAAAAGTTGGTTGGTGTCCGGACCTTCCTCTCCGACTATAACGTCGGAGCCACCGCTTGTCCTACCGGTACTGGCGATAAGTATGCCGTAATTACAGCAATTTGTCAATTCGCTGGGGAACTTGCCTCCGCCGGGAACTTGTTCTTCCCGAATCAAGCGCGCGGTTTACCAGCCTGTCAGCACTGCCGTTTTCTTCGCGCCGCACATGGACAAAGCGCACGCTCTTAAAGTCCTGTGTTAGATTCCACAACTCAATAAAATATTCCTTCAAACCGTCGTTCTTTATTTTAAACTCACGATTCATATGCCGCACCACAAGGTCACTGTCGGCGCGCACTTCAACAGTGCATTCCCCTGCCCCCTTTTTTCCAAGAAGAAGTTTCACCTTCTTCAGAGCGTACAGAACCGCCCGATATTCGGCGACGTTGTTTGTCGCCACGCCAATCGCCTCACCGTACTCTCGCCGCTTTCCGTTATACTCCACGACAACCCCCATCGCCGCAGGACCCGGATTCCCGCGCGACCCCCCGTCGGTGTAAACGATAACGTCGCTCATATGTCTCCTCTTATATTACCACTAAAACCGGCGGGCGGCCGCTCCAGATACCTCCACGGCAAGGGCTTATACAGATCCACCTTAAACGCCGCCGCGGCGCGATGTCCCCCGCCGCCGTATTTTTGTGCAATGTCCGACACATCCACGCTCCCGTCGGAGCGCAGAGACACCCGCACGCCGTCGCGCCGCTCGTACCACGTAAGAGACATTGGCGGATGTTCGCTGTAAAGCGCGTGCCCAATCTCGGAAGATAAAATGCATGTGTTCGCCGAAAGCATTTCACGCCCTTCAAAAGAGATGAAGTCGGCCCTGCGCACAATTCCTCGCACGATGCTTTCCTTATAGCGGAGCGCCACCGCACCTTCTGCAATTGCACGGGAACGCTCCTCGGGGTCTTCAAATCGCGCGGCGAACCAGTCAAAGGAAGTAAAGTCCCTGCTTTCTTCAAAGCCTTGCGTGGCAAGAAATGTGGCAACCTCTTCCGTGTGAGGCAGTTTCCACTTCCATAAATCCTGGTCCTCAACATATTTCAGAACTTCGGGAACCTGATCCGCGGAATGAAAATAGTGCCATGCAAGTACCGACCCAGAATGCGTGGAATCAAGGACACTCTTTGGAGAAACCGCAGGCATAACATTTTCCGTCGTCTTATGATGGTCAATCACAATAACATCGCGGTTTGTGCGGACAAGCTCATCCATAACCTCTTTGCGGTATGAAAAATCAACGAAGTATATTTCCTTTCCTTGAAATTCCCGCACGTCGGGGAGCGCCTGATGCGTGGCGGGGATATATTCCGCCCTATCCCCCAGCGCCTTCCATGCCGCCCATGCGCCGGCAAACCCATCTAGGCAGTTACGGTGGTATATAACAACAATGTCTTTTCCGCCGGAGGCGGACCCTCCTCCGGAGGGCATACTAACGTTCTTCCTTAATTTCATGGATTACTCCACCCCAGCGCCATAAGTCCCGGCATTTCTTCTCCGGCAAGATAGGCAAGCATCGCTCCCCCACCCGTGGAGAGAAAAACATGGGGTGGTAACTGGTAATCGGCAACTGGTAACCGGGAACTGTGAGCAAGTAGTTTCAGTGACTCCGCTGTCTCTCCGCCGCCAACAATCGCACGGCTCGCCGTGTTCGCGATAATCGCTTCCCACACGGCGCGCGTTCCCGCCTCAAACCCTTCTCGTTCGGAAAGCCCCATGGGACCGCTCCACACGATGGTGCGTGCGCGCGCAATCACATTTCTGTAGCGCTCCTGCGTCAGCGCTCCGATATCAAGCCTTCTTCCTTCCTCGTCCGTTATGAAATCTTCCGGCGTGGAAGCGGTACTCCCCAAAAGAACTGTGTCAGCCTGGCGCACAATCTTTTCCGCGGTGAGAATCTTGTCGGAAATTTTCGCCCCGCCCAAGACAAGCACAAAGGGACGTGCCAAGTCGTGCATCACCGTGCCGAGGTGCGTAAGCTCTTCCTCAAGCCGCAGTCCCCCGAAGGAAGGCAGATATCCCGTTATATGCGTTATTGAGGCATTCTTCCGATGGCACAGTGGGAAGGCCTCATTGACGTAAAAGTCGGCTCTGGAAGCCAATTTTAGGGCAAAATCAGGGTCATTTCCCTCCTCTCCCGCCTCAAAGCGAAGATTTTCAAGAAGGGAAATCCCACTCTCTTCTCCCATGAATGAAACCTCTTCGCCCAACTCCTGCGAGAGAAGCGGCACGAGGGGTGCCAGGGTCGGCGGTTCTTTGCCGAAACGCCCCCGGTGACTTGCGATAATCACCCCGACACCGTGGGCACGAAGAAGTTTCACCGTCGGAAGAATCGCCCGCAGGCGATAACCCGGCGCCTCTGCATTCAGATCAACGCGCACCAAACACCGCTTCCCGCCGAATGCGGAAATGTTCTCGGGCGCGAGAAATGTAATTGCCATTGCCCTATCATATCACGCCCCACAGCGTTCCTCACCATTGAATTCCCGGCGGAGTCTACTGTCCCACCTTGCGGCAGTATCATCGACGAAGCGCACTTTCACTTCCGAGTTCGGAATGGGATCGGGTGGTACATACGCCCCTGAACCACCAGGAAATCAATACTGACGAACGCACACATCAAGGATGTTCTTACGAGGCAGAAGCTCTTGAAAGAAATGAGATTTGAGGTATTAGTACTCCTCGGCTGAACTCCTTACGGAGCTTACACCTAGAGCCTATCAACCTAATCATCTCTTAGGACCTCACGTCCCGCCGAAGCGGGACAAGACGTCTCATCTTGGGAGGGGCTTCGCGCTTAGATGCTTTCAGCGCTTATCCCCGCCGAACATAGCTACCCGGCGTTTCACCTGGTGGCAAAGCCGGTACACCAGAGGTTCGTTCAGCCAGGTCCTCTCGTACTGTGGCCAACTTCCCTCAAACGTCTCGCGCTGACAGCGGATAGGGGACCAACCTGTCTCACGACGGTTTGAACCCAGCTCACGTATCACTTTAATTGGCGTACAGCCAAACCCTTGGGGCCTTCTCCAGTCCCAGGATGTGATGAGCCGACATCGAGGTGCCGAACCGCGCCGTCGCTGTGAACGCTCAGGCGCGACTAGCCTGTTATCCCCGGGGTAACTTTTATCCGATATCTCCGACCGTTCTACTAAGAATCGTCGGGTCGCTAAGCTCTGCTTTCGCACCTGCGCGGCATGTCCGCCTCACAGTCAAGCTGGCTTTTGCCTTTGCACTTCATCCGCCATTTCCATCGGCGGAAAGCCAACCTTAATAGACTCCTCCGTTACTCTTTTGGAGGAAAGCGCCCCACCTAAACTACCCACCAGGCACGGTCCCCTGCCGTTTTTTCCGTCAGGGTTAGACACAAGCACGAAGAAGGCAGGTGTTCCATTGACGGCTCCAGCCCGACCGGAATCGGACCTTCAACGCCTCCCTGCTACACTTTGCAACCACGCACAAGCATCAATGCCAAGCTATAGTAAAGCTCCCGGGGTCTTTCCGTCCTGCTGCCAGTATGCCGCATCTTCACGGCAATTGTATTTTCATCGAGCTCTTCGCTGAGACAGTTTTCCAGTCGTTACGCCTTTCGTGCGCTCCGGAACTTACCCGGAAAGGAATTGCGCTACCTTAGAACGGTTATAGTTACCGCTGACATTGACGAGGGCTTCGGGCAGTGAGCATTCCAACTTGCGTCAGAACACCCCCACCGTTAACCTTCTCGCATCGGTCAGGCGTCAGCCCCTATACATCCTCTTGCGAGTTAGCAGGGACCTGTGTTTTTGATAAACAGTCGCCAGAAAATCTTTAGCTGCGACCCACGTCGCCCTTGCGGGCTATGCGGGTAGGCCTTATCCCGAAGTTACGGCCGCTTTTTTGCCTAGTTCCTTAGCGAAGACTCACTCGTTCCCCTGAGGCTACTCGCCTCGTCCACCTGTGGCGGTTTACGGTACGGAGCCGTTTGAGCGCGCCTTAGTGGTTTTTCTCGGAAGGCTCTTCACGCGAATTGACTGCGCGAACGCAATCTTTCCTCGGCGACCGAGACTGGTACTGAAACCCGGTTTCCGGATTTGCCTAGAAACCGCCTCTTGTCGCAAAGAACGCCAAACCAATAAGGCGTTCACGTTTATTTCCTTCGTCACCACATCGGCATCTCACAAACGGCGGGCAGGAATATTAACCTGCTGTCCATTAGCTGCGGTTTTCACCATCGCCTTAGGACCGCCTAACCCTCCGTCGATTTACGTTGCGGAGGAATCCTTGGACTTGCGGGGGACCGGTTTTTCACCGGACATGCGATTACTTATGCCAACATTCTCTCTTCCCATCGCTCCACCTTGTCTCACGGCAAGACTTCACCGCAATGGAAATGCTCTCCTACCATACCTCATGCTTCGCGCAAAGACGCCGATTAATGCCGATAGGGCAGACTCATACAGATAGTTTTTAAGCATATCTGCATCAATCAACTTAATCCGCATATATCTGCGTCTCTGTGCGAAGCACAAAGTATTCGCGTCTTCGGTATACTGCTTAGCCCCGATAAATCTTCGGCGCAGATGCGCTCGAATAGTGAGCTGTTACGCACTCTTTAAAGGATGGCTGCTTCTGAGCCAACCTCCTATCTGTTCCAGCACATCAACAACCTTTCACACTGAGCAGTAATTTGGGGACCTTAGACGGCGATCTGGGCTCTTCCCCTCTCGACCATGGAGCTTAGCCCCCACAGTCTAACTGCCGGTAAACAATTTCCGGTATTCGGAGTTTGACTGGGAAAGCGAGCTTGCGCCCTGTCTTTCCCAACCAGTAACTCTACCCCCAGAAATCTATTAACCGACGCCAACCCGAAAGTTGTTTCGGAGAGAACCAGCTATTACCAGGCTCGATAAGCTTTTCACTTCTTACCTCAGCTCATCCGAAGGTTTTGCACAGCCAACCGGTTCGGGCTTCCCTCCGACTTTCGTCGGAGCTCACCCTGGCCAAGGTAAGCTCGCCTGGCTTCGGGTCTTATCCATACGACAAACGCGCTATTAACACTCGGTTTCCCTTCGGCTCCACCCCGTAAGGCTTAACCAAGCCGTATAGATAAACTCGTTGGCTCATTCTTCAATAGGCACGCTGTCACCCCGCCGAAGCGAGGCTCCAACTGCTTGTAGGTAAACGGTTTCAGGTACTATTTCACCGCCCTCACCGGGCTGCTTTTCACCTTTCCCTCACGGTACTTGTTCACTATCGATCATCATGCATATTTTGCCTTGGAAGGTAGTCCTCCCAGCTTCCCTCGAGACTTTCTGTTCTCGAAGTACTTAGGAACCGAGCACCCCGCCGTAATCCGATTTCGCCTACAGGACTGTCACCTTCTGTGGTGACTCTTTCCAGAGTCTTCGGCTATCGTTTCCGGCAAGGCACACGCTCGGCCCTGCAACCCCCACCTCGAAAGATGGGTTTAGGCACTTCCCCGTTCGCTCGCCACTAATAAGGGAATCTCTGACTTGATTTCTTTTCCTCCGGTTACTGAGATGTTTCACTTCACCGGGTCTGCGCGCTCCGTCAAGCGGAGCGCGATGCTGGTTCACAGCATCGGGTTTCCCCATTCGGGAATCCCCGGATCGCAGGTTGCTACACACCTACCCGGGGCTTATCGCAGCTACGCCACGCCCTTCTTCGCTGCATGATGTCAAGGCATCCACCGTTTACCGCATGTCCCATTTCTTTTCACTAGCTTCTACCTCGAAAAAACACCCTTGAATTTCTATTCATTTTTCAACGTGCGCTCCCTACCAAAGCGGAGCACAGGCTCATAAGACAGAAAATCCCGCCGAGGGCGGGGTTGCTACACGACGACCGTGTCGCGCCTTTCTATGGCGTCCCGCCGCGAAGATTTATTGCCTTACTATCCATGTGACTTCAGTATAGGTGAAACCCGCTCGGCAAGTCAAGAACCCCTTATACAAGGTTTACGAAACCTTGTATAAGGGGGTGAGAACCTCCGGGCCGGAGGCGGTTATCGCTACGGTAACCTCGGCATGAGCGCTCAAACTCCCGTCTTCGGTCACAAAGCTCCCGTCTTTCTTTTGAATCGCCCGCGAGGCGCCGGGAGAAAGCATTGGTTCTATTGCGATGACAAGCCCTTCCTGAAGCGCTTCTCCCGTCCCGGGCTCGCCGAAGTTATACACGTCCGGGTGTTCATGAAGTGCAAAGCCGACGCCGTGGCCAACAAGATTCCTGATAACCTTGAACCCGCTATTCAAGGCGGTCTTTTCTACCGCATGTCCCACGTCACCCAATCGTTTCCCCAAAACACATGTGAGAACGGCGCGCGAGAGCGCCGCTTCGGTCGCCGCAACAAGGCGCCGCGCCTCGTCGGTCCCTTTGCCGATAATAACAGTCAATGCCCCGTCGGTTACATACGTCCCCAGACGCACACCAAGGTCCAGTGAAAGCACGTCGCCGTCTTTCAAAATCCGCTTGTCGGGAAGTCCGTGAACGACCTCCTCGTTTACCGACGTACAAATATGCGCGGGGTATGCTTCGTGCGCGCCTTCGGGCTTGTATCCGAAAAACGCCGACTCGGCGCCGGACGCGGCAAGAAGTTTTTGTGCTTCTCGGTCGAGTACAGAAAGCGAAACGCCCGCCGCGGCGCGCTCGCGAAGCTCCAAGAGCACATAGGCAAGTATGCGCCCCGAACGCCGCAATTCTTCAATATCACGCGGAGTCTTCAAACGGGAGCGGTTCATGCAAGCTCCAAGAGTTTCACGAGCGTCTCGTGTATTTCGTATGGCGCGCCAACGCCGTTCACTTCATGCACGGCAATGCCGTACGCGCGCATCCGCTCTATTAACGGGAATGTTTGTTTCTTATACACTTCAAGGCGCGCACGGATGTCTTCCGGATTATCCAAGCTCCTCTGCATGAGTTTCCCGCCGCAGAAATTACACGCAACCTGTATCGGGTCGGATGACCCGACGCCCATAACCGGTAAGCCGCACACGGAACAAATGAGGCGTGTTGAGTTGCGTTTCATGGATTCCTCGGAAGGAACGAGAAGTTGAATAACCGTCATGCGCTCCTTGCCGTATTCCGCAGCAAGAAGGTCTAAAAGACCTTGCTCCTTCCCGTCCCCAAACGCCTGAAATTCTTCCCGCGGGTAACCACTAAACACAACGCTCACATCGGCGAGAGCAAGGCGCATGACTCTGTCCCGCATAATGGAAAGAACCCACGAAGGGGTGCAGAGTTCGCCGGATTCAAACTTCTTGCGTTCCCGAACGAGAACGGGGTCGTTCTCCGCCCCCGGGGCGTAGAGGATGCGTTCAATGGAACGCCCGGTGTCCACATGAAAAAAGAAAAAGCGCTTTGAGAGAAGTTCTGCTTGCGTTCCCTTCCCGGCACCGGGAGGTCCAAATATGATGAGGGCCTGCCTCGCCGGCGGGCGAGCCTGCCTACCGGGTTTCATATTCCCGTATGGAGAGTTGAGATTGAAGCTGTTTCATAACTTCAAGCGCCACGGCAACGACGATAAGAAGTCCCGTGCCGCCCAGTGAAAACGCCTCCACGCCGGTTATCATTTGCGTCAGGTTCGGCAGAACGGCGACGATGCCCAGGAAGAGCGCACCGAATAAGGTAATGCGGCGCACCACGTATCGGAGCACGTCCGTTGTCTGTGCGCCCGGACGGATGCCGGGAAGGAATCCCCCGCTCTGCTGAAGCGTCTTTGAAATTTCATCGGGGTTAAAAGTGATTGCCGTGTAGAAGTACGTAAAAACAACGACAAGCGCGAAGTATACGGCGCTGTAGATAAGCTGGTTGTTGAAAATCGTCGTCACAATGGTATTGAGGCGCGCCGATGCCGCAGGCGACGCAATCGCGACAATCTGCACGGCGAACTGCGGGAGTAAAAGAAGCGAAACCGCAAAGATAATAGGAATAACGCCGGCCTGATTGATCTTCAGGGGCAGGTATGACGTCACGCCGCCGTACAGCTTGTTGCCGCGCACGCGTTTGGCGTACGAAACGGATATTTTCCGCTCGCCCTCATTGATATACGTAATGCCCGCAATGACGGCAACAGAAAGCGCAACAAAGATGATGTATGTCGGGAGCATCTCGGGCGTGTACGAAGCAAGGCTTGACATAATCGCTCTCGGCAATCCCGAAACGATACCGGCGAAGATGATGAGGGAAGTTCCATTGCCGATCTTGTATTCGGAAATGACTTCTCCGATCCACACGAGAAACATCGTGCCTGCGGTAATAATAATGATGTTTCCGATAATCGCCGGGAGCGGAAGAGGTGCGATGGCTCCCTGAGACATAAGAAGATTCAGAAAACTGTAGCCCTGAAGTATTGAGAACGGTATCGTGAGGTAGCGCGAGATGCGGTTAAACTTCGCCCTGCCTTCGGGCCCCTCTTCGTAATACACTTCCTTGAGCCGTGGAAACACAATCATAAGAAGCTGCATGACGATAACGGCAGTAATATACGGGCCGATGCCGAGCATGACGAGCGACAGGTTTGACAGGCCTCCGCCGGAAAAGATATTCAAAAATCCAAGAAGTCGGCTTGATGCAAAAAACGCCTCAAGCTCGCTGGTATTCACTCCAGGAATGGGAATTGCCGCAAGAAGCCGGAATGCGGCAAGAAGAAGGAGTACCACCACGACCTTCTTGCGTAGGTCGGGTGCTTTGAAAATATGGAGGATGTTGAACATATTAGCCGGTCACCACGCTCCCGCCCGCTTTTTCAACTTTCTCTTTCGCCGTTTTTGAAATCGGCACTCCCTGCACAGAAAGCTTCTTCGTAAGCTCTCCGCCGTCCACGATTTTTGCCTTGTCATCCCCTTTCAAAACGCCTGCCTCGCGGAGTGACTGCAGTGTAACCGATGCTCCGTCCTGAAACGCGTGCGACAAAACGCCGAGGCTCACCGCCACAGGTTTCGGTTTTCTTAGTGCGCGCTGGCGCGCGCCGCGAAGCTTGGGGAAAATCTTAACCGCTTCCGCAAGAGCCGCAGGCAGACGCCCGCCCGCATGCGCGTGCTGGCCCTTTACGCCCCGCCCCGAATACGAGCCGCGTTTCCCGCCCCTGCCGATTCGCTTTTTATACCTCCGTTCCGGGTTTTTGAGTTCGTGCATCTGCATACATTTTCAAGCCATTAAGCGTCGCGCGCGCATTGTTCAACTTGTTTGTCGTTGTCCCAAGCATTTTCGCCGTCACATCCTTCACGCCCGCGAGGTCCAAGACAACACGCATCGCCCCGCCGGCAATAAGACCATGTCCTTCGCGAGCCGGCTTCATCCTCAAGTGCGCGGCTCCGTACTTCACCTCAATATCATACGGCAAAGTGCGTTTGTCCTTCAAGGATATGCAAACAACGTGTTTCCGCGCGTCCGCCTTTCCCTTTTCCACGGCGCTCGCCACATCCTTGCCGCGCCCAAGCCCGACACCAACGCATCCCATGCGGTCGCCAAGAACGACGACGGTGCGAAAGACGAACCGTTTCCCTCCGGCAACGACACGGGTCACGCGCCGTATCTCAAGCACATTGTCCTCAAAATCGTCTGTTTTCCTCATGGGTGCTCCTCTTGGCATGGTTTTCAAAAAAATTAAAATAACAACCCTGACTCTCGCGCGCCTTCGGCGACCGCGCGGACACGTCCGTGATACCGGTACTGTCCCCGGTCAAAAACGACTTTCGTCACCCCCTGTTCCTGCGCGCGTTTGCCGATAAGTTTCCCTACTTCGTGCGCCACCGCAATTTTTCCTTTTCCTCCGGAGGGCACCTCGCGACTCCAGGCAGAAACCAAAGTGGTGCCGCGCGCATCGTCAATAAGCTGGGCATGAATATGCCGCAGGCTTCGAAACACCGAAAGGCGCGGGCGCGTCCCTCGTCCGCTGTCGTGGGCTTGCTGAACGATTTTAACGCGTGTTCGCCGCGCACGCCGGATAATAGTTTCTGTTTTTGCCATGGTTACGCGGTTCCTGCCGCTTTCTTACCCGCCTTGCGGCGAACGACCTCATCGGCATAATGGAAACCCTTCCCCTTATACGGTTCCACTTTCCTTAAATTTCTCACCTCTGCCGCCGCCTGGCCGACCGCCTGCTTGTCGGCGCCCGAGATGCGGAGCGTATTGCCGTTCAGTTCAAACGAAACATCTGCCGGCACCTCAAAACGCACCTGGTGGGAAAAGCCCAAGGTCATCGTAAGCACCCGCCCTTCGGAGGAGAGTGTCATGCGGTATCCGATGCCTTCCAGGACGAGTGTTTTTTCAAAGTCGCGCGTCAGTCCTTGGACGGCGTTTGCAAAAAGACTCCGGACAGTTCCCCAGTTCTTCCGGGTTTGCTGCGCCTCGTCGGTAGTTTCAAAAACCGCTGCACCGTCTCGGGGCACGTACGAAATGCCTTTCAAGAGCGGCACGGAAAGTTTCCGGTTTCCGCGAGCCACGAGAAGCCGCCCGTCACCGAGGGTGACGGTCACATCCGGCGGAACTATAACGGGTTGTCGTCCGATTCTTGACATGGTTCGATTTCACTCACCACACTTTAAAAAGTAATTTCCCGCCGACATGCTGCTTTTTCGCTTCATCCCCGCTCAAAACGCCCATCGGCGTTGAGACGACAAGAAGTCCCCTGCCTCCCTGCACGGGTTTCAATTCTCGCGCGCCCGCGTACCGGTCCAGCGACGGTTTTGAAAGCGCCTGAAACGCATGAACCGTCCGCTTTGCCGGAAGGGAAATTTTCAAGATTTTCTTCGCACCGCGCCCGATGACGGCCACTTTATCAACGAATCCGTGCCGAATCAGGATGTTCGTGATTGCGGCATCCATCTTCGTATACGGTGTACGCGTGATGCGCCTCCGGGCCGCTTGCGCGTTCTTTATGCGATTTATTAAATCAATATACATGCCGAATGTATCTAAATTTACAAGGTGAGTATAGCGAACCGAAGTAAATTTAGCAATAGATTCGAGCATTCCGAACGCCAGCGAGGAATTTCAACGAGACCCTTCGCTACGCTCAGGGTGACGCTTCGCCAGCCACTCATCCCGCCACGACGGGACTCGTGGGGCGAGAGTGTCACCAACTCGCCTTCTTCATCCCTGGTATCTCGCCTTCGGACGCAAGCTCTCTGAAACAAATACGGCACACGTTAAAATCGCGTATGTACCCGCGCACTCGCCCGCAACGGAAACACCGGCGAACC
Source organism: Candidatus Jorgensenbacteria bacterium GWA1_54_12 (assembly GCA_001779505.1). GTDB lineage: Bacteria > Patescibacteriota > Minisyncoccia > UBA6257 > GWB1-50-10 > GWA1-54-12. The sequence goes on from MFKH01000006.1 coordinate 53,151, forward strand.
TTCCGTGTCGTGTATTTCGGCACACGCTTTGATTTGACGATTTTTGATTCCTTTGCCATTGCTTCCTTATACCTTATACCTTGTTACGCCTTCGTCCTCAAGCCCGTCAGGGGCACGCCGTATGCGCGGTATGCCTCGGTCATGCGGGTTTTGTTCTGGTAGGCACCGACAATCGTAATCTGCATACCGAACTCCGTGACCGAATCATCCATATTCACCTCGGGGAAAACCGACTGGTCGTGCACACCGATATTCAAATTGCCGTGTTCATCAATCGCCGATTCGGACAAACCGCGAAAGTCGCGCACGCGCGGCAGAACCGCGTTTACGAACCGTGACAGAAAGTCGGTGGCGCGCCTCCCTCGAAGCGTGACCTTAAGCCCTACAACGTCCCCCTCCCGCATGCGGAACTCGGCGATGGAACGCTTCGCCGCCGTTTTCTCCGGACGCTGGCCGGTAATCGCCGCGAGCGTATCCATAATGTATGGCAGTACTTTGGATTCAAAATCGGGGCGCTGGCGCAGACGGCCGACGCCGGTATTTACGACAATCCGTTCCATGGGCAGTTTTATTTCAGGTTTCATAATGCTTTGCCGCACTTTCTACATATCCGCGACTTGTTTTTTCCATCCATTTTCATCGCAATGCGCGTCGGTCCGCACGCCGGGCAAAGGATGCGAACATTGGATGCCGGGAGCGGCCTCACGACGTCAATAATTTCTCCTTTTTCCCCTTGCCGCTTCGGGCGGGCGTGTTTCTTGAAAACATTGATTCCCTCAATAACCACAAACCCGCGGCTGGGCATAGCCCGCGCCACCTTGCCTTCTTTTCCCTTATCTTTGCCAGTCATAACCCGGACATTGTCTCCCTTCTTTATTCTCATACGACGTCTCCTGACATGGATACGATTGACTGAAATCCCTTGTCGCGCAGCTCACGCGGAATTGGTCCAAAGATGCGGGTTCCCCGCGGCTCGCGCTTTTCTATGAGAACAACCGCATTGTCGTCAAACCTGATGTACGAACCGTCCTCGCGGCGGTAGGCCTGCCGCTGACGCACGACAACGGCGTGCACCACGTCTTTTTTCTTGACAAGCTTCCGTGGTTCAACATCGCGAACCGAAGCGACAATCACGTCTCCGATGCGCGCGTACCGGCGGCGCGTGCCGCCCAAAATGCGAAAACAGCGCACCTTCTTCGCTCCGGTGTTGTCTGCAACGTCCAATATGGCTCGTTCCTGAATCATGTTTATTTAGCTTACCTTCCCCGTAATAACCCACCGCTTGTCTTTTGAAATGGGCCTTGTTTCCGCAATAACAACCTTGTCCCCCATGCGGTACTCATTTTTCTCATCATGCGCCTTAAAGCGGGTTGTCCGCTTCAGGTAGGTTTGGTAGCGCGGATGCTTCACGAGCCGCGTTACCAAAACGACGCGGGTTTTCTCCATCTTGTCCGAAACAATAATGCCTTTAAACGTTCTCATGTTGATTTAATATTGTCATAAGCCGGGCAATCATCCTCTTCGCCTCAATAAGGTCGCGCACGTTTGAAACCTTGCCGAGCGAAAGGTCAAAACGCAGCGTGCGGAGCCGTTCCTGCTCCGTCGCCAGGCGTTTCATGAGTTCCTCGCGCGGCAGGGCGCGCACTTTTTCATATTCGCGTTTCTTCATAAAAGTTAACGGCTTGAAACCACTATCTTCCCTTTGACCGGCAGCTTATGCATTGCGCGGCGGAGCGATTCGCGCGCCTGACCTTCCGCGACACCGGCTACTTCAAAGAGTATCCTTCCGGGGCGGATCGGCACGACATAATGCGACAGGCCGCCCTTCCCTTTTCCCATCTTCACCTCAGCCGGAAACTTCGTCACCGGCTTGTCTGGGAAAATGCGTATCCATACTTTTCCCTCGCGCTTCAAGAAGTGTGTCATCGCCCGGCGCGCCGCTTCAAGCTGCGCTCCCGTTATCCACGCAGGAGTCAAAGCCTGCAATCCATAGTCACCGAACGCAAGCCACGTGCCGCGCGTTTCTTTCATCCGTTTCAGGGAACGCCCCTTCTGCTGCAGGCGGTATTTTTGTTTTTTCGGCTGTAAGGCAGACATATTATGATTCTCCCTTATATAACCAGACGGTTACGCCGATTGTGCCGTAGGTAGTGTATGCAGTCGCTCTGCCGAAGTCAATCTGAGCCCGCAATGTTTGGAGCGGCATGGCGCCGAAGGCGAGCCACTCCGTACGCGCAATCTCGGAGCCGTTCAAACGGCCCGAAACGCGTATCTTTGCTCCGCGCACGTCTTTGTTTGCTTGGATAAATTGCAGATGACGCTTCAGAACGGTACGGAACGGAAGGCGGCGCTCCAGGTCACTCACGACCTGACCTGCAACAACCGACGCCGAAACTTCGGTCCGGCGGATTTCAACGACATCAACGTGCAGAATAAACCCGAGTGTGATGCCGCGCTCCTTGCGGAATGTTTTGATTGCCTTAATGAGCGCCTTATTGAGTTCTTCAATGCCGCTCCCTCGCCGTCCGATAATAAGGCCCGGCTTGTTCGTTTTCACGCTCACGCGAATGTCTTCACGCGTCCGCTCTATTTCAATGCCCGACACCCCGGCGCGCGCAAGCCGCTTCATGATAAGCTCGCGCACAAGACAGTCCTCCTCAAGAAAGAATCTTAAGGATTTCTTGTAGAACCATCGGCTCGGCCACGGGAAATTGATGCCCAGCCGGAACGTATGCGGTTTAATGCCTCTGCTCATGCGTTTTGATTAACCCATTGATTTCCTCTGAAACAGCCTCTGCAGGCGGCCGCTCTTTCTCTGAGCCTGCGGCTCTGCGGCAGACGTTCGCGAGGGCGCGCGCTCCGTTTTCTTCTCCGGTTTCGTTTTCTCTTTCTTTATGTGCGGAACGCGATACGACAGCGGTTTTGCCTCGCGCTCGCCCAAGGTCAATGACACATGACTCATTGACTTACTTAAAATACTCATGCCTCCGCGGGAAAGGCGCTCCACCCGCTTCAGGACCGGTCCCCCGTCAACCATAATGCGCGCGACATACAGCCTGTCTTTGGAAATGTTGCGCGTACTCCTGGCATTCTCACATGCCGAGTGAAGCAGTTTCAAGAGCGGACGCGCCGCGCGCTGGGGCAACGTGGCAAGCGCCGCCTCCGCTTCAAGAACTGAAACACCTCTCATGAGCCCCGTGAGGCGCCGCACCTTTTGAGGCGCAACATGAAGAAAGCGCAATGTCGCTTTTATATCGGGTGTCGGATGTGTTTGTGTTGCCGCTTTTGCCATAGTGTTGATTACTTGGACGCGAATTTGCCGGCCGGCCTGGCCGGTGCAGCCGGAGCCGCAGTTTGTTTCTGCGCGAGCTCGCGTTGCATCTTGCCGCCATGGCGGATAAATTTGCGCGTCAGAGAGAACTCTCCCAGCCGGTGGCCAATCATGTCTTCGGTTACGCGCACGAGCGTGAACGTTTTGCCGTTGTGCACGTCAAACTCATACCCGACCATTTCCGGCGATATTTCCGATGCACGCGCCCACGTGCGAATCGCGCCTCCTTCGGGCTTCTGCTTTCGCAATTTCTTCAAAAGCTTTTCGTCTACGTATGGTCCTTTTTTGGAACTTCTGCTCATAAATTTCCTTAAGCTATTTCCTCTTCTTTGACTTGCGCCGCTCCATGATGAGTTTCGTGGATGCTTTGCGCTTATTCCGCGTTTTTCTGCCGCCCGTAATATTACCCCAAATGTCCTTCGGGCGCTTCGTGCCCCGCTGGGTGCGGCCTTCGCCGCCGCCGTACGAGTGGTCTCGCGGGTTCATGACCGACGCCCGCGTCACCGGCCGTCTTCC
>MFKH01000006.1:57049-62532 GCA_001779505.1 Candidatus Jorgensenbacteria bacterium GWA1_54_12
TTTCCAACCTGCCCCACCGAAGCTGCGTTGCCCCATTGCACCTTCCGCACCTCTCCCGACGGGAGCTTCAGATGCGTAAACCCATCTTCATGCGCCAAGACCTGAATTGCAACTCCGGCGGAACGCCCCAACTGGGAGCCCTTTCCGCGCGTAAGCTCAACTCCATAGACCATTGTGCCAACCGGAATCCGGCGGAGAGTAGTGCGGTTCCCTGCCTCAACCGGAACATCGTCTCCTGTCACGAAGCGCGCGCCGGGAGTCGCGCCGTGCGGCGCAAGCACATAGCGGCGCTCTCCATCGGCATAGAGAACCTGCGCAATGCGCGCGGTGCGGTTCGGGTCGTATTCAATTGCAAGAATCCGCGCCGGAACGCCCGTCTTGTCATACCGTACGTCAACCATGCGAAAACGCCGCTTGTTGCCGCCGCCGCGATGACGGGTTGTAATCCTGCCGCGGTTGTTGCGCGCGCCTGCGCGTTTGCCGCCTCTAACCAACGATTTTATAAATTTTGTTTTCATAGCTCCCAAATTATACTTGAAATGCCTGAATCGTATCTCCCGCCTTGAGCTTCACTAAGGCTTTCTTCTCCTGCCGCTCATGTCCGGCGCGCCCCATAAAGTGGCGCGCGCGATGCGCCGTTCGAATCATGCGAACATCAAGCACCGTAACCCGGTAGAGCGATTCCACGGCGTGCCGCACGTCCGTTTTGGTCGCTTCGGGATGCACGGCAAACGTAAACACGTTCTCTTGAACGTTTGCGCGCGATTTCTCCGTTACGACCGGACGCTTGAGAATGTCTTTTATCATAAATCTTTATGCAGGTATTTCATTCAAAGCTCCTGCTTCAACAAGCACTCGCCGGTGCCGCAAAAGATCGCCGACCTGAAGCGTGTCCGCACGCACAACGCCGACTCGCGACAGATTGCGCGCCGACAAATACAGCGAACGGTTGCCCCCGGAAGCGACAATAAGCGTTTTTCCGTGCAAGAAGGTGTGCAGGCGCTCGCGAAGCTCTTTTGAGGAAACACGCTCCGCGGCAAGCGGGGTCACTACGCGAAGGTCGCCATCGGCATATTTCTTTGAGAGGAGAGACCGCAAAGCAAGCCGCCGCTCTTTCCTGTTTATTTTCTTTTCATATACGCGCGGAGCGCTGCCAAACGTCACGCCGCCTCCCCGCCACAGAGGTGAACGGATGGACCCGTGCCGCGCACGGCCGGTTCCTTTTTGGCGCCACGGCTTCCTGCCGCCGCCGCGCACATCGCCGCGGTCTTTCGGATGAGTCAGCTTGACTCGCCGGTTCGCCTCTTCCACAACCGCCGCGCGGTGAACGAGAATCGGTTTCCATGGCGTATCAAAAAGCTCGCGGGAAATCTCAATCTCGCCTTCTGTTTTTTCTTCCGTTGTGTATATCGGAACCTTCATGGTCGTATCAATAATTCAACCGCACTTCCCTTGGAACCGGGCACCGCTCCTTTTACAAAAAGACGACCCTCCGCCGCATCAACGGAAACAACAAGAAGATTCTTCAGGGTGACTCGCGCACTTCCCATTCGTCCCGCCATTTTTCTTCCCGGGATAACGCGCTGGGGCGCAGTGGCGCCGATAGAGCCCGGCGCGCGATGCGAGTGCGTCGTGCCGTGCGACTTCGGCAGACCAAGAAACCCGTGGCGTTTCACGACGCCTTGGAACCCCCGCCCCTTGCTCGTGCCGCGCACGGCAATGCGCGTTCCTTCTTTTACGGCGTGAAGCGCTTCAGCTCCGCCCGTAACCGCAATCTCCGTAACAGGTGTAATAGCCCGCTCTTGCCAGAGTTGGCTCATGCCCCGTTTGGTGCCCTTCATGATGGTAACGTCCTTCATAATATACAATCATCCCTGCCGCTGTTTATGCTTCGGGTTCTTTTTGCAGATAACGCAGACCCGCCTCTTGCGGCGGACTATCTGACAGCTCTTGCAGATTTTCTTGACTGATGCTCTGACTTTCATGATACAGACCGAAGCCACTCACGCCCCGTCGCTTTTTCGGAGCGTACTTCTCGTATACATCGCGCCAAACGCGGACTCCCAAACGAGAAACGAGTAGTACCGAAAGTGTACCCAAAACCCCGAAACTCGTCAAGAATGGCGGGAAGGCGAGGTATAGGTGTAGAATAGCAGAACATCGGGATGGACTCAGACAGAGTAACCACCATTCGAACATGATCTGGAGAATAACCAAAAGAGCTGTTCTGAAAGAATTACATAGGGTGCGTTGGCGCCAAATGACTGACCACACAGCAACCGACTTTGAGAAACGCTACAATGGTGTGCCTAGTAGCGAAGTTAGCCTTGCACAATTATTTTTTAACGAGATGAGCAGAACTATGAAGAAATGGTATGCCAGCTTGATATCGAAGCTTTTAGATAAGAATTACATCGTAAATTATCATCCAAAAATAATACAGGTAATTAAAATCCTTAAGGAGGAAGAATACCTACGGGAAGTGGGCAGACGATTCGCACTTACTGGAAAAGGTGAGGTCTTGATTAAATGGTGGTATCCTTGGAAACTAATTTTCGGAACTGCATATGTCAAAGCAATAATAATAAGTGCTATAACCGTATTCGTTACGTCCTACATCACTAATAACATCATAAAAAGGGTGACTGATGCGGTAATCTACAATATCACCAATGTCACTAATATAAACGGGCAACTGAAACCGGCGAGCAACTAATCACTAAAGGACCTATCTCCAACCAGTCATCTTTCACTCTCCACATCTATCCCTGATTGCGCCCTGCGGACAACTTTTTATTGAATACGCTACAGAGCCCGGCCTAAAGCCGGGTTTCTACTTTACCGCACAGAACGCACTTTGACTGAGGAGGTAAGGAAACTTTCTAAGTCAGCCAAAGAATAATCAGATTCGGCGATATCTTGATAAATGTCCTTCTTTATCGTAGCAGTCAAAGCGACAAGTAGAGAATCGGCGACGCTTTTCCTTTCATCAGGTATCGTTAGAATACCTCCTTCCTCCTTACGAGTGAACATTTTTGCAGCACCCAATACTTCCTTGTTGTGAGCAACGAAGTTGCTCCGGAATGGTTGGATCATTAACCCATTGACCGTCCCCTTCCGGTTCAGAAAGAAAAATATTTCCTTCGCTACTTTGGCCAATTTGTCGCGAGAAGGAAAAGGTTCCTTTGTCCAATACAAAGAATCTGCCTCCTCATCATAGAAAATCTTCCATCGGGAACGCCTTGCCCGCGAATGCAATTCTTCTATAAAGCGGAGGTACTTGCTGTGTGTTGCTCTTCTCATCTTTCTTTCTCTATCTTCGCTTATATTCGAGTTTCTCAACCCTCATATTTATAATAGCACCCCATAGTGATTCAGCAATATAGGCAGTAGCTATTTTAAAGCGCCTCGTTTGAGGCCTTCTTCTCAATATTATTTCCCAATACTCCACACCCTTTCCTCGGCTAGTTTTGATTTCACGGAGAATTGTCCGATATTTTTTAATATAACCGACATTCCATTTTCCAGAATTCTCGGTATACGACGTTATATAATAGGGGTAGATTAATGCTCTCTGAATCGCCTCCCTCCCATCCTCTCCTCTTATTACTCCATGGCGCTGGCAGTGCTTCTCGTAATTATCCCGATAAAAGATGACATCACCGTCACGAAAGGTGGTAAATATATATCCGTCGCTTACCTCCCTCATATGTTCCAGTATAATACCTTCCTTCCTCGAAACGAAAAGCTCCGCCTTTCGGCGGAGCTTTCATCAGACCATCTTTACCTCCACATCAATCCCCGCAGGCAGATTCAGGCTTCCCAATGCCTCAACGATTTTCTGGTCGGGCTTCGGAACTTCCACCAGGCGCTTATGCACCTTCATCTCAAACTGCTCGCGTGATTTCTTGTGCACAAAGGGAGAACGGTTCACGGTATACCGCCGCACGGCAGTCGGGAGCGGGATAGGACCCACAACCGACCCGCCGTACCGCTCAATGGCTTCCACGATTTGCCGCACGGCACTGTCAATAAGCCGCGCATCGTAGCTCTTCACTCGCAGGCGCAAGACGCTCTCAACTTGTTTTGAGGCCGACATCTTGTTTACTCAATGATCTTCAGAACGACTCCTGCACCAACGGTGCGCCCGCCTTCGCGGATGGCAAACCGCTGCTGCTCTTCAAGTGCGACCGGCACGATGAGTTTCACGTTCCCTGAAACCGTGTCGCCCGGCATTACCATTTCGGTGCCTGCAGGAAGCGTCACTTCTCCGGTCACGTCCGTCGTGCGGACATAGAACTGCGGCTTGTAACCGGTAAAGAACGGCGTGTGACGCCCGCCTTCCTCTTTGGAGAGCACATATATCTCTGCCTCGAAGGTGGTGTGCGGCGTAACGCTTCCCGGTTTCGCAACAACCATGCCGCGGTCAATGTCTTCCTTCTTCACGCCGCGGAGCAAAAGCCCCACATTGTCCCCGGCGCGCCCCTCGTCAAGCGTCTTCTGGAACATTTCTATGCCTGTTACCACGGTCTTCTGGTTTGGGCGGATGCCGACGATTTCAACTTCGTCGTTCGGCTTCGCGATACCCCGCTCCACGCGACCGGTCACAACCGTACCGCGTCCCTCAATGGAAAAGACGTCTTCTATCGGCATGAGAAACGGCTTGTCTGTTGCGCGTACCGGATCCGGAATGTACGTATCCAACGCCTTCAAGAGTTCCATAATCGGCTTCACCGCTTCATCATCGGGCGAGGTTGCCTCAAGAGCCTTCAAAGCAGAACCCTTGATGATGGGAATTTCGTCTCCCGGGAAATTGTACTTCTTCAGGAGCTCGCGCACTTCAGATTCAACGAGCTCAATAAGTTCAGGGTCGTCAACCTGGTCAATCTTGTTCAAAAAGACGACGATTGCCGGAACGTCAACCTGCTTCGCCAGAAGAATATGTTCCCGCGTTTGCGGCATTGGACCGTCCGGAGCGGATACGACTAAGACTGCGCCGTCCATCTGCGCCGCGCCGGTAATCATGTTCTTGATGTAGTCGGCGTGCCCGGGCGCATCAATATGCGCGTAGTGACGCTTGTCCGTCTCATACTCCGAGTGGTGCAGAGCAATCGTGATGCCGCGCTCGCGCTCTTCCGGCGCATTGTCAATGTCTTCCACTTTCTCCTCACGAATTTTGTCGTTCGTCATGTGCAAGACGTGGAGAATTGAGGCCGTCAAGGTCGTCTTGCCGTGGTCAACATGACCAATGGTGCCGACGTTCACGTGCGGCTTTGATCGCTCAAATTTTTCTTTCGCCATACGTTTATATGGTTAACGCAAATCCACTATAAATCCGACCTTATGTAAGCTTCCCCAGTATAAGCGCTTTCCGCGCATCCTGCAACAGGAGATAAACCGCGCCAAAGGCCGCCCCGCCGAGGAGCGCACCGCCCATAATGTCCGTCGGCCAATGAACGCCCGCGTATATTCGGGCAAAACCG
>MFKH01000006.1:62547-70437 GCA_001779505.1 Candidatus Jorgensenbacteria bacterium GWA1_54_12
CGCGCGAAACCGCAACGAGCGGCTCAAACTGGAGTGCGGCGAAGGGGCGCGCCCGCGGCAAAAGCTCGTGGAGAACGACAAGTCCGGTCTCGGCGAGAGCGACCGAAAGCGCCGCAAAAAGAAGTACAAAGAGCGTTTGTCGCTTTCCCAAACCGAGTCGCCGGACAACGAATATGAAAAGCGCCGGTACCGCCGCATACGGCAGGTACGCGGCAGTAAAGCGCATGACCGCATTCACGGCAGGCGCCGTGTCTGCAAGTCCGCGAAGCGCGTTTATGATACTGACCTCAAATGCCATTATAAGGAAGAAGTGCCAGATGGCGCGCGCGCTTAATAGCATGCGCAAGGCGCCGCTGGTGCTTGGCGCACACGCCCGTGTGCCGCGGGTCAATGATTTTCCCCTGCGCCGAAACGTATTGCTTCAAAAGCCCCACATCGCGGAAATCAACTTCCTGTATATTCTTGGAACAAAATGTGCATTGTTTCTGTCGCATACGTCAAAATGGCATGTCGCCGCTATCAATCTCACCGCCTTCGTCAAGCGCAATCTCCGGAATCTTTTCTTCCTTGGGTGCTTCGCCCTGTTGCGGCGCGCGATTGGGAGTCCGTGTGCCGCCTGCCTGGGGACCAAACTGAACGCGCTCCGCGACAACTTCCGTCCGCCGATTCTTCGCGCCATCCCGCCCTTCCCATGTTCTCGTCTGCAGGCGCCCTTCAACCATCACTGTCGCGCCCTTCTTTAAGAACTGATGCGCGAGTTCCGCCTGCCTGCCCCATACGACAACGTTGTGAAACTCTGTCTGTTCTTCGCGCGCGCCCGACTGATTTTTCCAGGTGCGGTTCGTTGCCACGGAAAAATTTCCGACCGCCGTTCCCGAACCGGTCGTCCGCAGCTCGGGGTCGGCCGTCAATCTGCCAATGAGAAATACTTTATTCAGATCCATACGTCAGCCAATTTTTAATCTCCTCATCCGCTTCTGGGAAAGCTTGTTTTTCGGGAGCATGCGCCGCACTGCGCGCCGGATAACTTCTACCGGACCGCGCGAAAGCTCATCACGGAGCGTCCGCGTGCGCAAATGCCCGATGCGCGTGGAGTGCCGGTAATATGTCTTTTGCACAAGCTTTTTGCTGGACACGCGAAATTGCTCGGGGTTCGTGATGTGCACAACACGCTCTCCCGCCTTGCGGGGATCATACGTCGCACTGTCCTTGCCCTGCAAAATAACCGCCGCTTCCGAAGCGATTCTTCCGAGTGCTTTGCCGGTTGCATCTATAACGTGCTCTTTCATATTTAAACAAATTCAATCGTTGCCTTCTTGGCTCCGTCCTGCACGCGCCGCTCTGCATGTTTCACGATGCGGGTGTATCCGCCGTGCCGTTCCGCATAGCGCGGTGCAAGTTCGCGATACACGCGCTCCGCCGATGCGCGGGGTATCCGCCGCAAAAGCTCGCGCAGGCCGGCAAGGTTTTGCTTTTTGCCGTACGTGATAAGGCGTTCCGTAAGGCGCCGCAATTCGCGAGCACGCGCTTCCGTTGTTGTGATGCGATTGCTCATCACGAGCTGGTGCATAAGCGTACGCAAAAAGAGCCGGCGGTCACCGCTCTCTCTGCCAAACTTTCTACCTTGTTTCAAATGTCTCATATTACGAATGTTGTTTTGATTTGTGCGTTCTCAAGCCTCGCTCGCTTTTCGCCGTAAAGCCGCATTCATCGCACACGAATCCTGCCTGTGGCGACCCGGCCGAATCTTTCTGTTCCGAGCTCGCCGAAGGGTCCTCGGGCAAACTCTGCGACACCTTATCAAAGTGGTCGCGCAGAATGTGCGTCGCCTGACGAAGTGCGCGCGACGGCGTGATGGAGCCATCGGTTGTAATCACAAACTTCAAACGATTGTAGTCGGTGTGCTCTCCGACGCGCATATTCTCTATGTTCATCCGCACGCTCCGGACGGGCGAGAACACGCAATCCAAAAGAATCGTCCCAACGGCGAGGCGTTCGGCGCGCCGCGCTTCGGCAGACACATAGCCGAGCCCTTTTTCCACGGTAAGTTCCATCTCCAGTTCCGTTTTACCGTCGGTTATGTTCGCAAGATGAATATCTTTGTTAACGACCGAAACAAATGCGGTGTCCTTAATATCGCCGGCAGTTACTTCGCGCTTCCCTTTTACTTTCAATTCCAGAACCTGCGGCTCATCGGCATGAAACTCAAACCGCACCTGCTTTAGGTTCAGCATGACGGCAACAACGTCCTCCATAACGCCGGGGATGGTAGAAAACTCGTGCTTTACCCCCTTCACCTTCACTTGCGATATCGCGGCACCAGGGAGGGATGACAACAGTGTGCGCCGCAAGGCATTCCCAACGGTTGCTCCATAACCCGGATACAATCCCTCAAGGTGAAACTCCCCTTCTGTTTTGGTTTCCTTAACCGTTTTGACCGTCACCGCACCGCTTACATATGAATACTCCATAAATATATGTGGTTAACGCGTGTAAAACTGACCGACTAGTCCCATATCAAACGCCCCAAACGCCTCGGGCAACGGATTCCCCACGCGAATCCCTTCTGCCTTCTCGGGAGTCATCGCGAGCCACGCAGGCGGCGTGTAGCGTGAGAGTCGTTCCATAAGACCCGCAAAGAGTGTTTTCCCCAGTGACTCGGGGCGCACACGGATAACGTCTCCCTTCCGCACTGCATATGACGAAACGGTAACCGGGCGACCATTCACCAGTATATGCCCGTGCGAGACCGCTTGTCGAGCAATGCGCATGGAAAGCGTGAATCCCAAAAGATACGTCACGCGGTCAAGCCGCCCCTCAAGGGTCGTGACGACATGCGCCGGGTCACCGCCTTTTTCGCGGAACATGATGCGAAGTTGGCGATTATTAAGCCCATAGGAAAGCTGCAGCTTTTGCTTTTCTTTAAGCTGCCGTCCGTAGTCCGAACCGCCCCGCCGCTGGCGGTCTTTTCCGTGCTGGCCAGGCCGGTATGGCCGGCGAACCGTAACACACTTCGGCGAATTGCAACGCTCCGCTTTGAGGAAAAGCTTTTGTCCCAAGGCACGCTCCGCTTTTTCTTTCACTTGTCTGCGCATGGTTAAACTCTTCGTGATTTTCTCGGCCGCGGCCCATTATGCGGAATGGGCGTCACATCGGAAATAGAAGTGATTTGAAGGTTTTGTGCCGCAAGCGCGCGGAGCGCCGCATCGCGGCCGCTGCCGACGCCCTTCGCGAACACCTCCACTTCGGTAAGTCCGCTCTTCGCAAGTTTCTCGGTAATCGCCTCCACAACTTTTGACGCGGCAAACGGCGTTGATTTCTTTGGACCGGAAAATCCCAAAGAACCCGCGCTCATCCAGGCAATCACGTTGCCGGTTTCGTCCGTCACCGTGACAGACGTGTTGTTATACGAGGCGCGGATGTAAATGCGCCCGCGTACTGCCTGTGTACGGGTGGTTTTGCCTACCTGCGCGGCTTGCCGCTCGGCGATGCGCTCCGTCGCCTTCGCGGCTTCTTCAACGGTTTCTTTTACAATTCGCTTTTTACCCATGGGATTATCTCAACTCAACCTTCCGCTTACCGCTCCCTGCCGTCCGCCGCACATTCCCCCGCACGGTGCGCGAATTACGTCGGGTGTTCTGTCCGCGCGCCGGAAGCCCGCGCGCATGCCGCATGCCGCGGTATGCATGAATGGCTTTCAAACGGCTCACGTTTTGTTTTATCGCCTGCCGGAGCTCGCCTTCCGTCTGGTACTGTTCGTCAATGATTGATTGGATTTTATTAACCTCGTCCGCATGCAAATCTTTTGCGCGCTTCTCTGCATCAACGCCCGCATCAAGAAGAATACGCCTCGCCGTAGAGGTGCCAATGCCGCGGATATACCGCAGGGCCGCCCATACTTTCTTATTATCGGGTATGTTGACGCCAACAACGCGCATGTTTCTCTTTCGTTACAATCTTCTCACAATTCTGCCCCGTTCGCCCAGCGCATCAGGCATTTCCACAAGAACAGCGTCCCCTCGGACAACTCTGATGCGATGTATCCGCATCTTTCCCGCAAGGTGTGCGAGGATCGTGCGCCGTTCTTCGCCGGAAGCTCCCGAAGGAATAACTACCCGGCATAAAAGCCCAGGCAAAATTTCTTCAATCTCCCCCCGTACGGTCGTAATTTGCCTGTCGCGCGGCATAACGTAACGTTTCCGATACTACCAGCTCGTTATTCAAACGTCAACTTGATGCGCGACACATCCCGGGGAAGGGTATCTGTCCATCGCGGCCACAGTCTTACTTTCGCCTCCATGAGCCCGGGAACCGAAAGCAATGCGCTTGTGACGTCAGCCTGCCCGAGGCCGGCAAGCTGGCTCTTCAAGACCGTTTCATCGACTTTCGGCACTGCGGTAAAATTGCCCTGCGCGACAAAAGTGAGCGTGCCCGTCTCCCAGTCCGCCGAAACGTTTTCGTACCCTACATGAACGTCAACCATGTCCGCGTCATAATCAACCGGTGAAGAAACCGCTTCAAGAAGCGCCTTCAATAAATCTTCTTCGCGGTACGCGATGCGCTTCAATTCTCCCGACGCAACAACGCCCAAGGAATCGGTTGACGAAGAGGGCAACGGACTAAACGACGTGAGAGAAAAAACCTGTGCCTCTTTCAGGGCGACGTACCCCGGTGCGTCAGTAACGCGCATCTCGTGAAGAAGCGCGCCTTGCAACATCGCCGAAAGTTCTTCGCGCGCCGCGTCGGTATCCGCATCAGTCAGAACCGTGCGCTCGCCGATAAATCCCCCGCTCATTTTCCCAACAGGAACACCGTAAAACCCTTTGTATCGTTCCGTGAGTCCCGCTTCTTGAAACCCGGGAAGCGTCCACCGCTCGTTGTCTCCCGAAGTAATGTTGTGCTTCTCGCCAGATGCGTCGGCAGTTACCCGAACCTTAACGCGCCCGGGCGTGCCGTCCGCGCCCTTCGGAGGAACCGTGACCCGCTCGTCAAGGCGGTACACAAGCCCGCCCGGAGACACGAAGCGCGTTTTCTCCACGAGCATCTGCGACGCCGGAGCATAGTCGTTATACACATAAAGTTCTCCTTTCGCTTTCTCGGAAACTTCAGCCGTTCCGGAAGCAGGAAAACTTTCCTCAATGGTGCGAGACGCTTTGAGAAATTCTCCCGGGAGCGTCAGCTTATCGCCCTCTATCGCAACCGCCGCCGCGTCGGTTCGCACAACGATGTTTTTTGTGAAAGCAACGGTGGTCCGTTCCAGGCCGACGCGGACTTCCGCGCGCGGAAGGCGCGTAGCTCCAAAAACGCCTACGCCTCCTAGCACAAGAACAACTGCCGCCGCGACAAGCCACCGCGAGGGTGGTATCGCAAGCGCTCTCTCTCGCGGCGTCCGGCGAGGCATGCGCGGCAATACCTTGTCTGTTTCCTTCAGGTTTGGATGAGACGGGCCTGCCTGCCGGGAGGGCGCTTCTTCCGGCTCTTTTCTCCGGATAATATCAACGACAAGCCGCTCGTCTTTTCCAAAAACCGGGTTCTGCGTCGCGAGGCGCGCCGAGTGCGCAAGCTCCTCAATGCGCCGGTCAGCTGAAACGACAATGATTTCAACGCCTTCTATCGCCGCCTCGCGCTTCAGGGCGTGAAACTGTTCAAGTGAAGCCAGAGCAGAATCTTTCGGCACATGGAGCGTGAGCCGCCCGCCCTTCACGCGGGCAAGCGTTTTCATAACCTCTACAAGCCCGTCTCCCGGCTTCAGGAACAATTTCTCCGTCTTCTCCATAAGAACCAGTATACCATTGCAATCTGTAAAATAAAAAACGGCCTGGTGTCATACAAGACACCGGGCCGTTCGGCTACCGCGGGCGGCGCGTCACGCAACCCTGGACCAACGGTCGGCCCTCCGCACCATGCCCGCGTTTTCGGGGTTGGCGCGGAATGCGTGCAAGCGCTTCTTCACGTCGGGGTCCGTGTGAACGCCCCTTTGGGTCAAGAAGTGGAATGCGTTGGAGCGCGTCAAGCAGCACTCCTCCTCATTCACAAGGATACCGATGAGCACCTCCGTCGCCTGTCCCTGCTCCTTCGGCGTGCCGTTCAGCAGGAAAAACCCCGCATCGCAGACGAGAATGCACCGCCGGCATACCTCGTCGCGCTCCTGTTGCTCCAGAAGCGCCCCCGTCAGCTCGTTCAAGCTAAGGTCAGTTTTCCTGGCCGGCTCCCGCAGTACCTTCATCATTTGTCCACCTCTCTTCCTTTCTTTCCCTCTCAGGATTCAAAGCCAGCATACAACTGGCGCTGTAGGTACTAATATCACGAACTTACAAGTTTGTCAATCTTATGACGTGACAGCGCGGATTCTTCGGGTTCCGGCCGAGACCGATTCCTCTTTCACAATCTAAAAACTACTAGATACCGAGTATTTAGTAATTTTCAGTAGCAACACTTTGCTATAATAAATGACACTAGATACCGAGTATTTAGTAATTTTCAGTTTTTAAATAAGATGCGCAAGGAAAAGTTTGAATTGGGGAATTACTACCATATCTACAATCGCAGTAGCGGCAAGCGTCCTGTTTTCATTAATCTACAAGACAACGCAAGAGCTTTGTTTCTCATAGCGTATCTCCAGTCCCCCGTCCGGGTCTATAACATCGGTTCATACGTTCGGAGATTTACTAAATACTCGGTATTTAGTAAAAATGAAAAGTTAAACCAGGAAGTTATGGCAAGCAGGACGGTAAGACTTGTTGCTTTCTGCCTCATGCCAACTCACTTTCACCTCATCGTCCATATGCTCATAGAGGGCGGTATCTCAAAATACCTGCAACGAGTTCAGGAAGGATACACCAAGTACTTCAATACAAAATACAAGACTTCGGGACACTTGTTTCAGGGACCATTCCGAGCCGTGCATATTGAGAGCAACGAACACATGCTCTACGCTTCAGCATACGCGCATCGCAACCCGCGAGAACTGCCGGAATGGAAAGATAAGGAACATCTCTACCCCTGGTCCAGCTACCAGGATTATGTAGGCACCAATCGCTGGGGCGGACTGCTTGAACAGGAGGTGATCATGAGCCAATTTCAAAACGCTCCATCCCTTCCCGCTTCTTACAAAAGTTTCGTGGAATCAAGTGGAGTAAAGATGGAAAATTATCAAATACTCGGTATTTAATAAAAACGAAAAACAAATTGGAGCTTGACACAACAAAATCAAAAGATTAGAACAGATGCAGAATCAATTGACAAGGAGGTTTCTGCATGCCCTCTCGGATCTGGCTAGGCGCCATTGTCCTCAGCTACCTCACAGCTGGCATCTGTTTTCTTGCCAAGTGCGTCATTTTTGCGCTTCGTGAAGATGCGCAGGTCGCCCCCCAAAGGTGGAATGGACCTCACAGAAGAAGTACCGTGACACTCGCCGTCATCGTCGCAATACTTCTCACCGTTTTCTGGATCTTTTTCTTCGTATATGCCGGAATCAGCTCCTTCATCGAAGACCGTCGCGCATGAAGCCGCCGACCGCCCCCTGATATTGCGAGGGGGCTTTTGTTTTTATAAAAACTACTAGATACCGAGTATCTAGTAATATCTAAACAATGACAGCGCGGATTCTTCGGGTTCCGGCCGAGACCGATTCCTCTTTCACAATCTTAAATTCCCCTATCTCGCCGGTCCGCGCAACGTGCGGCCCGCCGCAGAACTCCTTGCTGTATGCATCTTCCAGTGATTTGCCTATATAGTAGACGCTCACCATATCGGGATATTTTTCCTTTCCTCCGAAGGAGGATCCGCCTCCGGCGGAAAATAAGTGGAGTGCTCCGGTTTTCTCCGCTTCGTCTTTCGGCATCTCAATACGATTTACCGGCAAGTTTTCGCGTATCTTCTCGTTCACGA
>MFKH01000007.1:0-18516 GCA_001779505.1 Candidatus Jorgensenbacteria bacterium GWA1_54_12
AGTTTGTCACCAACCCCCTTCTGCGGAATATTTTGGGGCAGCAGCGTTCGGCGATTGACATGCGCGAGGTAATGGATCAGGGGAAGATACTTATCGTCAATCTGTCTAAAGGGCATGTCGGTGAAGACAATACGGCGCTCCTCGGCGCGCTTATCGTTACCAAGCTCCAGCTCGCGGCTATGTCGCGGAGCGGCATGTCAACGAACGAGATGCGCGATTTCATCCTGTATGTTGACGAGTTCCAGAACTTCGCTACGGACTCGTTTGCCAACATCCTCTCCGAGGCGCGGAAGTATCGCCTGAATCTGGTTTTGGCTCACCAGTACGTGAACCAGCTCGTGACCGAGGCGGGCAACACGCGCGTCCGCGACGCCATTTTCGGGAATGTGGGAACGCTGGCAAGTTTCCGGGTCGGCGCGGCCGACGCCGAGTTTCTGGAGAAAGAATTCGCACCGGAGTACTCGGAACACGACCTGGTAAATCTTTCTAAGTACCACATCATGATCAAACTCATGATTGACGGCATTGCGTCGCGTTCGTTTTCGGCGATAACATTCCCGCCGGCGGCTTCACCGGCATATTCGCCGCGCGAAACCATTATTGAACTCTCGCGCCGGAAATACGGGTCGCCCCGCGCATATGTGGAACAGAAAATTCGCGATGAGTGGCAGGGTACCGGCTCCGCGGCGGGACAAGTTGCCGCCCGCGCGGAGCGGGGAATACACGAAACATTGAAACGCGAAACCGAGCGCGCTCCGGCACGGCCGCCTCGCCATCGCCCCGAGCGGCGGGATGTTGATGTGAAGGCGCTTCGCGACGTTTTGGAAGACGCCTTGCGCGGTAAAGATTCCAATTAGACTCGTTCCGTATATGTGCCGGTGTCGGTATTGACGCGAATCACGTCGCCGGCTTCCACAAAGAGCGGGACGGTTACCTTGAGGCCCGTTTCGGTCGTCACGGTTTTGTTCCCGCCGCTTGCGGTGTTTCCTTTGATGCGCGGAGGCGCTTCGGTTACCGTGAGGTCCATTTTGATAGGGAGGCGGACGGCGGTTGGCTTGTCTTCAAACGTCACGACCGTCACTTCGAGATTAGGGATGAGATACTGCACGGCATTCCCTAGAACATCTTTTTTGAGCGCGAAGCGAACGCTTGGATTTGCAGCATCCTTGAACCAATATTCTCCGGTCTGCGCTTTTGCATAAACAAAGATTGCCTGGCTCGTCCCGATTTCGGCTTCGGTATACGTATCGCTCTGGTGCGCGCGGTGTTCCTTCGTTTTGCCGGTTATGAGATTTCTCAAAATGAGCTGGGCAATCGGCCTGCCTTGCTGTTTTCTGATAAAGTTGTATTCAACGACGACGTATGGTTCGCCGTCTATAATGAAAGAAACACCCGGCTTTAATTCGTTGAAACTCAGCATGCCAAATATGTCTAAAGTTACGAGTTGAGTGTAACGAAACGAAGTAAGTTTAGCAACAGATACGGCATTCCGAGCGCCAGCGTCACCCGAAGAATTGGATGGTTGCAATAACATACGCGAGCGGGGCGTGAAGGAGAAATCCAAGAGGAAGCGCCAGGGGATATGCAACAATACCAACGAAGGCCGTTATGAAACCCATAAGCATAATGCCGGGAATGAGCCAGAGAACGGCAAGGTTTGCCGGGACGGCGGCAAGGGGAACGGCGCCGAACTGCGCGATGAGAAGCGGCGCGACGGCAAGTTGAGCCGAAACAGTCGTCAGGAGATTTTCTTTCCATGACAGGAATCCTTTGTTTTTGAATTTGGAGAGGCGCTTCACGAGGGGACGAACGTATACGATGCCGAGGAGCGCAAGAAACGAGAGCTGGAATCCGGCATCAAAAACGAGCATTTTTGGGTTTGCAAGCACCATAAGCGCGGCGGTTGCGGCAATCGCCGTGCTTTGGTCGCGTGTGCGCCCCACGTTAAGCGCGGCCGCACCAATGAAACCCATCACCGCCGCACGAACGACTGATGCTTCGGCGCCGGTCATGAGAACAAAGAGCGCAATTATGCCAATGCTTATGGCGAGCGCCGTGCGGCGCCCGAAGAGCGCAAGGCACGCCGTCATGACGAGCGAAGCGACGATTGCGACATTGTATCCGGACAGAGCCACAAGGTGCATCGTGCCGCTCCGGCGCATGGCGTTCACGAGGTCTGCGCCGAGTCCGCCATATCCTCCTAAGGTAACACCGTTTACGAGCGCCGCCTCGTCGGACGGGAGTATGCGGATGAGTGCGTCACGGAACGCATTGCGCACTGCATACAGGCGCCCACGGACACCTACGCGCGCGCCGCGAGCCGTTATCTGAACCGCCGGAAACGAGAGTGTGCCGTGCACGCCCCGCCGCATGAGGTTGCCGCGACGCCCAAGCGTTTCAGGATACGTGACGGTGCCGCGGATGAGAACTTCGTCGCCGTACGAAACTTTTGGGTACATTCTCCCTCTCACGAGGTAACGGTGCCCGGGAGCCTTACCTTGAACGACAAATTCCTGCCTGCCGCCCGCGACGTAAGGATTGCTTATGATGAGCCCCCTCATGTCGAGTGCTTCGTAACGGGGAGGAGCCGTGTTTTTGTAGCGCGCGGTGTGCCATGTGTCGTAGAGCGCGCCCAGGGCGGCGATTGAAACGATAACGGCGAAGACAAGGAATTTCCGCGAGCTTTCCGGCTTGCGTGCGAGAAGTTTGTGCCGCCGGGAAAAATGGAGGGCGATAAGGATGGCGACAGCGGGGAAAGCGGCTATGAGAATCCACCCCGCACCGATGCCAATGCTCGCCGCGCCGACTCCGAAGAGGAACGCAATACACCCAAGGCGGAAGGCAACGGCGGGATGCATGCGTCAAACAATGATGCCTCCGCCGAGGACTTTTCCGCGCGAGTCGTAAAAGACCGCTGACTGCCCCGGTGTTACGAAGCGCTGGGGCTTCTGGGGGATAAGCGCGTAATCGCCATCCTCTTTCCGAAGCGTTGCCGCAAAGAGCGGCTGGCGGTAGCGGATGCGGGCGCGAATTTTTGTTGGTCTGCGGATTTGCCGCATGAGATTCACGTCAGCGAGTCCGATTTCATTCTTAAAGAGTGCCGGGTCATTTTCGTTTGCGACGGCGGTCAGCGTATTTTCGGCAATGTTTTTGTTTACGATGTACATTCTCTTTCCTGTCGTGAGCTTCAAGCCGTGGCGTTGGCCGATGGTGTAGAGGTGCGCGCCCTCATGTGTGCCGAGTGTCGAACCGTCAGGTGACACAACCACACCTTCCCGCGCGGGAAGGTATTCTTTCAGGAAGTCACGAATGCTGACTTTCCCCAAAAAGCAGATGCCCTGCGAGTCTTTTTTATCGGCGGTCGGGAGTCCTGCCGCGCGCGCGAGCGCGCGGACCTTGGGTTTCACATAATCGCCGATGGGGAAGAAGCAGTGCGCGAGCTGTTCCTGCGTCAGGGTCCAGAGGAAATATGACTGGTCTTTATTTTTGTCCCGCGCTTCGGCGAGAACATTGCCGCGTTTCTGGACGTAGTGCCCGGTTGCAACATAATCCGCACCCATAGAAAGCGCTTTTTTCAAGAAGAGCCCGAATTTGATTTCGCGGTTGCACATAACATCAGGGTTCGGCGTCATGCCCGCCGCGTACGCTTTAATCATGTAGCTCACCACTTTTTCTTTGTATTCTTCTTCAAGGTCAAAAACGTAGAAGGGGATGCCGAGGTGCGCCGCGACGCGGCGGGCGTCTTCGGCATCCTGTGCCGCACAGCCGTCTACGTTAAAGCATTTCAAAAAGACGCCGGTGACGTCATACCCGCGTTTTTTGAGGAGCATAGCCGCAACCGAAGAGTCCACCCCTCCGGAGAGGCCGACAAAAACTTTTTCTTTCGTGCCATGAGAAAAATAGTGTACCGAGGACCTATTTTTAGCAATTTTCCCAATACAAGGTTTACGAAACCTTGTATTGGGAATGCTTTAGAATACGTCAGGGAGCGAGGCGATGAATTTGGCAAGCTCGTCGCCGATTTGCCGTTGCCAGAAAGCAGCACGCTCACCGGGCGTCATTTCGGAAACGTATGTTCCGCTCTCGGGATCAATCTGGAGGGATTCCAAGGGGTACCCCGGGAGCCTGACGGGACTTGGCACGCTGATAAGACGGCGCGGTGAGACAATCGTTGTCACGGCAATTCCTCCCGTGTGCGTCGCAACACACACGCCGTACTCCCATCGTCCTATCACCCCGTCGCCCAGGCTTTCTATAAGGGGAATAAAGTGCTCAAGCAATTCTTGGTCAGTCAATCTCCCCGCGTGCCCTTTCATCCTTCTCATATGGACTCCCGGCTGTTCGTTGTCGGGAAGGCCGTTGAGATACAAGGCGTTGTCCACGGAGAGAACTGGCCGGTTTATCGCCCGAGCATATGCATGCGCTTTCGCGCGGGCGTTCTCGCATGCCGAGTTACCGTTCTCCGGGACATCGGGAAGCGTGCCCGCGTCCACTATCTCCGTGATGCCGGTAACCGTGATGCCCGTCGGCGCGAGCGCTCCGCGCATCTGCTCAAGCTTTGCTGGGTTTGTGGTGCCGAAAATTATCTCCTTCATAATATCTCCTTCTGTGCGGTACTAAAGCCAACTGTATACCGAGGGGTGATTTGCCACAAGAGAGAGGAGTGGTGTACGATTTTGGGCAGTACAAGGAGGTGCGGAATGAGTGTAGATGGAATGCCGCGCCTTGTCATTTCTGACTGGGACGGCACGGTTACAAAGTTTTTGTTGTCCCGCTTGCTGGAACACCAAAAACGGGCGGCGCGCCTATGCGGCCTGCCGATTGCGCCGATTGTGCGCCTCGAGGCATACGAACGGAACGGAGGGAGGCCGTATGCGAGTTTTGATGAGGCGGTCGCCGGTTTCTGGCCGAATGCGAGCAGGATGCGGATCAAGGCGTTTGCACTCGCGTTCTGCCTTGAGGAACTCGTCGGGGCGTACCCAGCTGTTTGGGGGGCGGCGCGTGCTCTCTCGGCGCTTCGCTCACAGGGAGTCCCGCTCGCGCTTTGCACGAGCCGCGACCCCGTAACCCTTGGCGTTCACCTCGCGTTCGCGGGTGTGCGGCCGTGGTGGTTTGAGGCAATCGTAACGGGCATTCACCGCTACCAGAAGCCAGACCCGCATGTCCTGAGGCCAATATTCCGGAAAGTGCGGGTTGAGCCGGAACGTGCTCTCTTTGTCGGCGATACGCCGACGGACTGGGAGACTGCGTGCAGGGCAGGAGTTCCTTTCGTGGGAGTTCTTACGGGACTTACGTCCCGGGAGGGGTTCAAAAAGTGCGGAGTGCCCGAAGGGCGCATCGCAAACACCCTTCCGGAGGCACTCCATCGGTTTTGCGGCTAGCCACGGGGCTAGCCGTTTTTTTGTTATTATCGGGTTATGACCCCGCGCGAGAAACATGCCTCTTCCCTCGCGCTGTGCTTTCTCCTTCTCAATGTGTTCCTTCTTTTTCATGCGGTGCGTCCGGAAAAGAGCGGGTTCTATTTTTTGAATGTTGGCCAGGGAGACAGCGAGCTTATCCGCCTGCCGGGAGGGATTGATATTTTGGTTGACGGCGGACGGGCGGATGAAAGGGCGGTCAGGGAGATTGAGCGCATCCTGCCATTCTTTGACCGGTACATAGATCTCGTTGTTATGACGCATGCCGAGGCAGACCACTTCGGCGGGCTGACCGATGTTCTCGCGCGGTACAAGGTCGGCGCGTTTCTCTGGAATGGCGTACGGGGAACCGCCGCGTCGCTCGCCGACTTGGAAGAGAAACTCGCAGAACATCAGGTGCGCGTTGCGGAACTTGCCGCAGGCGACCGCATTCGTTATGGGGAGACGGTGTTTTATGTTATCTGGCCCGACGCATCTCGCGCCGAACGTTTGACGGGAAACGATGCGTCGCTTGTCATGCTGGCGCATGTCGGCGGCGTTAAGGCGTTCTTTACGGGCGATATCGGCTCCGCCGTTGAATACAAGGTTTACGAAACCTTGTATAGGGTGGATGTGCTGAAGGTGGCGCACCACGGTTCAAAAGATTCATCGTCACTGGAATTTCTGGAGAAAATACGGCCGAACATTGCAGTCATAGAAGTTGGAGAAAATAGTTACGGTCATCCGGCGCCCGAAACATTGAAACGTCTTGCGGACGCGGGCGCGCGGATATATCGCACCGATAGGGATGGTACTGTTGTCATACCGCTTGAATGAGGCAGAAACCTTGTGTAGAGTGGAGCCATGAGCCCAAAAGAAGAAAAAACATTTGTTCTCGTGAAGCCCGACGGCGTGCGAAAGGGCTTGGTCGGCGAAATCATTCGCCGCTTTGAACAGCGCGACCTTAAAATTGTGGCGCTTCAAATGTTCCGCCCGACGCGGGAAGAGATTGACGAACATTATCCGAAAGACGCCGCGTGGATATCTCGCTTGGGCGGGAAGACCCTGACGACGTACGAAAAGGCAGGGGTTGACCCTGTTGAAAAGCTTGGCACGAAGGACCAGCTCGAGATCGGCACAATGGTGCGCGGGTGGCTCATTGATTACATGACATCAGCCCCCTTGGTGAAGCTTGTGGTACAGGGACTTCATGCGGTAGACGTGGTGCGGAAGATCGCGGGGCCGACGATGCCGTACATGGCGGACATGGGGACCGTGAGGGGCGATTTTGCCATTGATTCGCCAGTTTTGGCGAATGTTGAGAAGCGGGCGGTTATGAACCTTCTCCACGCTTCGGAGACTTCCGAAGAGGCGGCGCACGAGATACAGCACTGGTTCGGCGATTTTACCCCCTTTGAGTACAAGCGCTTTGGCGTTGACGAGTGAGCGTGGTATACTGGTAGCTGGTCCCGCCTCTAGATTCCGGATCAAATAAATTCCTCAAGGGATCCTTATATCGTTCCGGTCCGCCGATTCGTTCGGGGTTCCGTGAACTGCGGGAACCCACGTGGCTAAAAGCCGGGAATTCAAAGAGGCGGGACCATTTCGTTCTCTATCATGCAGAAAATTTTCGTTGGAGTAGCATGGCCGTACGTGAACGGCCATCTGCACGTGGGGCATCTCGCCGGATACCTCCTCCCGGCAGACATTTTTGCGCGTTTTTGCCGCCTGCGGGGAGCAGACATCCTTATGGTTTCGGGGAGTGATTGTTTCGGCACGCCGATAACAACCGAAGCCGACAAGCGCGGCATCACGCCCCAGGAAGTAGTGAATGAATACTATCCGGAGCACGTGAAGCTTTTTGAAGAAGCGGGGATACGCTTTGATATATTTACAAAGACGATGACGGAAAACCACATCCGTCTCGCGCAGGACTTTTTTCTTGCATTTCTCAAAAACGGATATCTTTTCAAGAAGCGCACGAAGCAATATTACGACCCGTCTGCGCAACGGTTCCTGCCCGACCGCTATGTGGAAGGAACGTGCCCGTCCTGCGGCGCGGAGCGGGCGCGCGGCGACCAGTGCGATGAGTGCGGGCGCGTGTTTGAAGCAGGGGAACTTGTGAACCCCGTGTCCGCGTTGAGTGGCGCGCCGGTTGAACTTAAAGAGAGCGAACACTATTTCTTTGACCTTAAAAAACTTCAGCCATTCATAGAGCGATATGTAGAGGGGCGCGGGGAAAATTGGAAGGAGTGGGTGCGGAACGAAACCGATGCATGGCTTGCACGGGGGCTTGTGGCGCGCGCCTTCTCGCGCGACCTTGAGTGGGGTGTGCCGTTCCCGATTGATAAGATTCCCAAAGCAGAGCGCATAGAAGGCATTGAGCACAAGCGGTTTTACGTGTGGTGGGAAGCCCTGATGGGTTACTACACCGCCTCGCGCGAGCGGGACGATTGGAAAGAGTGGTGGTATAACCGCGACGCGGAGCACTATTATTTTATGGGCAAGGACAACCTGCCGTTCCATACGATGTTTTGGCCGGCAGAACTTCATGCGTATGACGAGGAACTTCATCTTCCGGACGTCATAAGCGTCAATCAGTTTTTAACTTTGGATGGGAAACAGTTTTCCAAGAGCCGCGGCGTTACGGTTGATTCCCGGGAACTCATTGCGCGTTACGGGGCCGATGCGGTGCGTTTTTACCTCACATACATCATGCCGGAATATGCCGACACGAGTTTTTCGTGGGGCGATTTCGCGGAGCGAGTGAACAGCGTTCTTATCGGGAACCTCGGCAATTTTCTGAACCGCGCGCTGACCCTGGCGAAGGACCAGACTTTTAACGCACGGGATGTGGGCGCGGACGTTTCTGCCGCCGTTGCCGAAAAGTGCCGTGCGGCGCGGGAAGCATTGGAAAAACCGGAGTTCCGAACGTATCTTGATGCGGTTCTCATGCTTTCTGACTTCGGCAACAAGTATGTTGCCCGCGAGGAACCGTGGAAAAGAGACGGGAACAAACGCGATGCCGCCGTGACGAATGCATGTTACATTGCTCTTGCGCTCCAGCTTCTCATACAGCCCTTGCTTCCCCACGCGAGCGAGCGGCTTGCAGAGATGACCGGCGTGCGCTTCAATTCGTGGGATGATGATGTTTCGCGGCAGGTGCTGGACGCTTTAGAGCGGATGAAAGCGCGCAACCCGGAGCCGTTGTTTCAAAAGATAGAAATAGAGTAAAGTGAGCGTAGGCGAGATTAGTTTAGTGGCAGAATGAGTGCTTCCCAAGCATTAGGCAGGAGTTCGATTCTCCTATCTCGCACAGAAGGAGTTTCCTCCGGAGGAGGATCCTTCTCCGAAGGACGATTCTCCGTACCCGCACATTCAAAGATTGATGTCAGACATCAATCGTGTGGAGTGTTACAATGAAGGCGATGTCATCTGAAAGATTACTCATAGAAGAGGAGCCGGTTCCGGAGAGGCCGGAGCGCGTTGAGGAGGCGAAAGAAATGACGTTTGAGGCAATATCGGAAGGGGTCAGGATTGAAGGCCTTTACTTCCACAAGCAGGAACACGACGCGGAAGGAAAAGACCCGAAAGTGTTCCACACGTCTGAACACCCTCGAACGATGGAGCGGCGGGGGGAGAAAATGGCTGACATATTTCATCTCTCGCCCGAGGAGCGCGGCATTATGGACTCCGCAATTGCATGGCACGATACGGTCATCGAATACGACCCTGCGGACCCGGGCAATCTCTTGGCAATGGTTAAGCGCCACCGGGGGGCGCGCGAGGGTGACAAGCCCAGCGGCACTCTGGGGAACGAAGGCACAAGCGCGCGGCTTTTGGAGGGTGAAATGCTCAAGGCGAATGAAAAAGCGGGAAAAGAACTTTTTACCGAGGAACAAATCCGCACTGCCGTGTGGGCGGTTGAGGCGACGTATCCGGACGTTAATCTCGGTCCGGATTTTAAGGGAGCACCGTTTGAGGAATATCCCTACTACGCGACCGCCCTGGAACAAAATCCCGACTTAAAAGAACTTTTTGACGAATTAAAAGAACAGGGAATCGTAAAGGGGCCTCTCTTTTTTCAGCCGCATCTTGAGAAGGCGCTTGAGAAAGGCGAGAGCGTTCCGCGCGAAGTTCTCATTACCGCGCTTGCCGACCTTGGCGCGGCGGGACTGGCAGGAGACAAGGAGTTTTTCAATGAAGGCGACAGCGAGGCGCGCGAATTGTATGCCAATTTGCGTCGTTCGGACGTGATGCGCCGCTTGTCCGAAGGTGGCGAGGAGGCAGACAAAGCCGACCGTGAAAAAGTTACGGTGGTGCTCACGGGATGGCTGGACAGCCAGCCCGGCTTTGCCGTATGGCAGGCGTTGCGATTTGAGAAAATCGTGCATCTCCTCAAAAAGCAAAATGCTTTGAGCCAGGAAGAAGAAGCGGGACTGCGCGGACAATTCAGCCGCTATCCCGAAAATGTCCGCGCGGCGCGCGACCGCGCCAAAGAAGCAAGGGAAACGATTGAGAAGCTCAAATCTACCGCCGGAGAGAAGGAAGCGTTCCTTTACCTTACGCGCACGCTCGGTTTTAGGGAATCGCCTGTAGAAAAGGAACGTGCGCCCGAAGAGACTCTTGAAGAGGCGCGCGGCTCTTATATTGATGCGTACCGGAAGTGGGCACGCGAGCCGAAGCATCATCGGGTGTCGCGTGAGGTGTTTCAGGGACAAGCGGAGCTTCTTCAGCGCGGATACGAGCGTGTTTTAGAGAGTCAGGCGAAAGAATATTTCTCCAGGCGGCGCGGCGGACTTGAACTGGAGGAGGGAATTGGCGCTTCGGAGATTGAGGAATTGGAAAAGCGGTTCCGTGCCGAAATGTTCCGCGAGTTCGTTGTTAAGGAACAGGACGCTTTAAACAGGGCGAAAGCGGAAAGCCGCCCGCCGAAAGACCAGAACATTTTCAAGAAGTTTATGGGCCGATGGAGCCGCATTCCGCGCCCGGCACGATGGGCAATCTCCGCGGCGATTGCAACGGGGGCTGCGATGACGTTTGGAGGATTGGCTGCAGGAGGGGCGGCCGGCGTGGCACTTTACGCGGGCGCGCGGCTTGGGAGAGCGGCTTTGAGCGGACTTGTGACGCTGGGGACGGAACGCCTTACCGCGCTTGGCTTGAAAGGGTGGGACAAATTCATTGGCAAGAAAAAGACGCGCGAATATCGCGTGGGTGAGCTTGAAGAGGAAGGGACCGTAGGAATAGAAAGCAATTTAAAAGAGGTTGAGGGGAGGTATCGTGCGATTTTGGAAGAAACTGCGCGGCGCGAGCGGCGGCGGAACCTTGCAAAATTTGTTGCCGCTGCGGCGGCTGGCGGAGCCGCAGGTGTTTTCGGTGGCGGACTGGTTGACAAGCTCTTGGGCGCGACGCCTCCCACGGAAATTCCGGAGGCGGTTCCTGAAACCGAAACTTCTCCGGCGCCAGAAGCGTTTGAAGTTCCGGAAACGCCTGAAGCGCCCGAAGTCCCCGGACTGCCCGAGGTTCCCGAATTGCCGGAGACACCCCCGTTAAGTGTCCTTGAGCATTTGGAATATCGCGGCGGACCGCATGTGTGGGGAGAGATTGAGCGGCAAATCGGCGAGCGGCCGTCGTTTAAGGGAATCTTTGGAGGAATGGCTGGAGACGAGCTTGAAGCGCACCGCACGCACTTCATTGATTACTTCAAAGACAAAGTGTATGAGCACCCGGAAGCGTATGGCCTGCCGGAAAACATAGGCATTGATGCGCTCTCGGAGACGCAGCTGCGAGATGCGGATTGGGACAGGCTCTTTAACGAAGTTGCCGGTTCTTCCGAAGAGATGCGCCGCGCGCTCCCCAAGCTCACACCCGATGAGGTTAAGGGAATCATTGAAAGCAATGAGCGCATGAGAGAGCTTTTTGCGGCCCGCTCCACCTTTCCGGCGGATGTGCCTGCCTCGCCGGTTGAGCCGATCAGTCCTTTTGTGGAGACGGAAGCACCCGAAGCCCCTACGGTTGATGCTGAACTCATAAAACCCGATGTTCCGGAAACGGGAACAGTGAAGCCGTCAAGGGTTGAAGTTCCCGTCACCGTTGAGGTTGAGTCCGAACCAATTGAGTCTGCTGTGCCGGAAACCGTGACGGATGCACCCGCTCAAACGCCTGGCGAAGCATACTATGCCAGAATGCAGGAAGACGGTGGTACGCTCTTGAAACGGATTACGCCGGAAGCCGCGCCGGAGGCGGTCTCTCATGCGGCCGTTGAACGCGCACTGCACACCGATGCTTTGGTGCACGAGGTGGCGGTAAAACTTGTTCCCTCCCACGACACTTCTTTTCTCCACCTTGCTTCATTGGCACACGAGGAAGGGCTCACGAATGATGAAGCAAATCGGTTTGTAGAATATCTGATGCAACGCCGGGGAAACCGGCGCATGCGCAGAGGATTGCTTGCGTTTTTTATGGACAAGGAACCATCGCCGAATTCCATTTTCAAGCGCTGGGTATGGAATGACGACAAGTTTAAAGTGACCGTCCGCGGATGGCTTGAACAAGAAAAATTCAGGGAAGCCGGACTTTTACGCCCGGAGGGAAGCCCTTAAAGGTCGTTCAACTTTAAAGAGCACATGGAAAACACAAACGTTTTACAACAGAACATCGTTACCTCATTGGGCTTGGACTCCCTGCCGGAGGACGAACAGGTGCGAATCTTGGACGAAATCGGCAGGGTGATTCACCAGCGCGTTGTGCTGCGTGTTCTTGATGAACTTTCTGACGAAGACAAGAACACCTTTGACGAACTCCTGGGGAAGCGCGGGAACAATCAAAACATTATCGCGTTATTTCTCAAAGAAAAACTGCCGAATCTTGACCGGATTGTGGAAGAAGAAACGGCAGGTTTTAAAGCCCAAGCACAAGAGTTTATGAAGCGCGCGACCGGGCCTGCCTCGCCGAGTCAAGGCGGGTGAGGGTCTTCAAGCACTGCGTGCACGCGAGAACTTTCTCACCCGAACTGGTAAGCTTCGTTTTCTGCAAATTCGCTTTCTTCTGGCGCCACGGCGTCGGATTGTATTTCCCGCGCAGCTTTATCCGGCTCCGCCCCCGTATATACGATTTTCCGCATATTGTGCATTGACGCATAGTGGTGTGAGTGTAAGAAATTAGGTGCAGAAAGTCAATTTTACCCGAGGCGGGCTTCGCGATACGTTCGGGTTTGGAAGTTGAATTCGTAGTACTCGGCGCCGGCGTCTGTCTCAATTTTCAGAATAACCTTGGGCGGCGTTTCGGCGGATTCAAACGTGAGCTTGCCGGAGACGGAACCGCCGGGCGGGATGTAGCCGAAGTTTCCTTCCACATCTATCGCGTACACGTCGGCGCCGTCGGGGCTCAAGAGTATAAATTTATCTTCCGCGACGAATGCGCTGTATGAGGATGCGCTTCCTGCAGTCGCAACAACATCGAGTACGATGCGGTCGGCATACTGCGTCACCTTAGGAAGCGTTATCGCAAGCCTGGTTTGCGGCGCGAGCATGGGGCTTGATTGCGTTTCAAACCCGATTGCCGTCGCAATGGAGGCTGTTGCAGGTTCCTCTTCTGCGGGCTCCGTAGGCTCGGTAGGTTCGGAGGGTGTTTCCGTTTCCGGCTCGGTAAGCCCGCCTACCGGCGAGGCAAGCGCGTTCTCCAGTCGCTTCACGCGCACAAAGAGGCAGGTGAAAAGCGCGGCAATGAGAACGAGTGCGCCAAGTGCGGCGACGAGCGTGAGTTTGTGCTTTGTCATACGTCCCGCTATTATAACGTATGTATGGACGTTATTCCATTTCTTGCAACCGCATTTCAGATTATCGTTCTTCTTTTTTCAATCGTGATTCACGAGGTGGCGCACGGGTTTGCCGCCCGCTCGCTTGGAGACAACACGGCCGAAGCAATGGGGCGCCTGACGTTGAATCCCCTGAAGCATCTTGATGCATTCGGCTCGGTCATACTGCCCACGCTTCTTATCCTCACGCGGGCACCCCTCGTTATCGGGTGGGCGAAGCCGGTGCCGTACAATCCGGCAAAGCTTTGGAAAGACATGAAGTACGGACCCCTCAAGGTTGCGCTCGCCGGTCCGGCAGTGAATTGTGCGATTGCACTTGTGTTCGGGCTCATCCTTCGCTTCACTCTGCCGTACCTGTCACTCCTTCCCGCGACGCTCTTGGGTTCCATCGTATTCCTGAACCTGCTCCTCATGGGGTTTAATCTCATCCCCATACCGCCCTTGGATGGGAGTAAGCTCCTTTCCGCCATCCTGCCCCGGCGCGCCGCGCTTGCGGTTGAAAGCATGGGCTTTGCCGGGATACTGTTCGTTTTCGCCCTTCTCTACTTTTTTGGCGATGAGCTCTTTCAGGGCATCTCGGCGCTCTTTCGGCTCATTGCCGGCCCCGAGGCGTGGCAAGCGTTCAGCGGATTGACGTAATTCAAGGGAGTTGATACGATAAGCGCGCAATGCCAACAGTGAATCAGCTGGTGCGAAGACCCCGGAAGCGGCAGGTTAAGAAATCAAAAACACCTGCGCTTGGTTATGGTTTTAACAGCAACCACAATCGGCCGACAAGCTACCCGTCGCCCTTTAAGCGCGGCGTGTGCGTTAAGGTGTTTACGACAACGCCAAAGAAACCGAACTCGGCTTTGCGGAAAGTTGCCCGCGTACGGCTCATGAACGGTGCGGAGGTGACGGCATATATTCCGGGCGAAGGACACCGCTTGCAGGAACACGCGGTCGTTCTTATCCGCGGCGGCAGGGTAAAAGACCTGCCGGGCGTGAGATACCACATCGTGCGCGGCGTGTTGGACACGACGGGCGTTGAGGGACGCAAACAGCAGCGGTCAAAATACGGAGCGAAGAAAGGAGCATAACCATGCGCAAACGAAATTATTACAAGAAACAAGTTCGGGAGCCGGACGCAACCTACGGGCGCGTTGACGTTGGGCTTTTCATAAATTATCTCATGCACGGCGGCAAGAAATCGGTGGCCGAGCGCGTGTTTTATGACGCGCTTCAAGAAGTGAAGAATCAGGCCGGCGGGGAACCATTAGTTGTTTTTGAACAGGCAATGCAGAGCGCCTCGCCGCATCTGGAAACCGTTTCACGGCGCGTCGGCGGGGCGAACTATCAGATTCCGCGCGAGGTTCGTCCGGAGCGGAAGTTTTTCCTTGCGGCGAAATGGATTATTGAGGCGGCGCGCGGGCAGAAAGGAGGCCCTATGGCGAAGCGGCTTGCCGGAGAACTTTTGAACGCCGCGAAGGGCGAGGGTGCGGCGGTCAAGAAGAAGCAGAACATGCATCGCATGGCGGAAGCGAACCGCGCATTCGCCAGTTTCTTGAGATAATGGATTACCCCATAGAGAAGGTGCGGGATATTGGCATCATTGCCCACATTGATGCCGGAAAGACGACGGTAAGCGAGCGCGTTCTTTTTTATACCGGCATTTCGCACAAAATCGGCGAAGTGCACGAGGGGCAGGCGGTCATGGACTGGATGGAGCAGGAGCGCGAGCGGGGCATTACGATTACCGCCGCCGCGACGACCTGTTTTTGGACGCCGACCTACGCGCGGCGCGGTGTTTCGCCTGACGACCAGGAAAAATTGAAAGCCGTGCGGAGCGTGCATGAGCACCGCATTAATCTTATAGACACGCCGGGACACATTGACTTTACCGTTGAGGTAAAGCGGTCGCTCCGCGTTTTGGACGGAGCGGTTGTCGTTTTTGACGGCGTTGCCGGCGTTGAACCGCAATCGGAAACAAATTGGCGCTATGCGGACGAGTATCATGTGCCGCGCATCTGCTTTGTGAACAAGCTTGACCGGACGGGTGCGGACTTTGAGACGGTCTTGAAATCAATCCGCACGCGCCTCACCTCGCACGCGGTTCCCGTGCAGTTTCCCATTGGAAGCGAGGGAAATTTCTCCGGTGTCGTGGACCTTATGGAAGAGAAGGCATATTACTTTGAAGGTGACCACGGTGTTATGGTGCGCGAAGCGGAGATACCCGAAGAATTGAAAGCAGAGGCGGCGCGCCGCCGGCATGAGCTGGTGGAAAAAATTGCCGAGACCGATGAGGCGTTGCTTGAAAAATATCTTGCGGAAGAACCGTTGACTATTGCCGAGCTTAAGGCGGCTCTGCGCCGGGCTTCTCTGGAGGTCAAAATCGTTCCTATCTTGTGCGGCTCCGCTTTGAAGAACAAAGGTGTTCAGCTTCTTTTGGACGCCGTTGTTGACTACCTTCCGGCTCCTTCGGACCTGCCTCCCGTTAAAGGACTTGACCCGGCAACCCACGAGGAACTCACGCGGCGCCCTGCGGACGATGAGCCGGTGGCGGCGCTAGTCTTCAAAATCGCATCTGATCCGTACGTCGGTTCGCTTGCGTTTTTCCGCCTGTACTCGGGCACCTTAAAAAGCGGCACGTATGTTCTGAATCCGAAGAGCGGCGTGAAAGAACGCATCGGAAGAATCCTGCGCCTGCATGCCAACCACCGCGAAGAGGTCAAAGAGGTATTCCCGGGCGGCATTGGCGGACTTGTGGGCTTGAAGAGTTCCACGACCGGCGACACGCTTTCAGACGAAGACCATCCGATTATCCTTGAATCCATCACCTTCCCGGAGCCCGTCATATCCGTGCGCGTGGAGCCCAAAACAAAAGCAGACCAGGAAAAGATGGGTGTTGCCCTGCGGAAGCTTTCCGAGGAAGACCCGACCTTCCGTGTTGCCGGCGACCCCGACACGGGCGAAACGATTATCTCCGGCATGGGAGAGTTGCATTTGGAAGTCATTATTGAGCGCATGAAGCGGGAGTTTGGCGTTTTGGCAACACAGGGGCGGCCGCAGGTTGCGTACAAAGAAACGATTACGGGTTCCGCGGACGCGGAAGGAAAGTATATTCGCCAGTCGGGCGGGCGCGGCCAATACGGGCACGTCTACGTGAAAGTTGAGCCGATGGAACGCGGCAACGGCTTTGAGTTTGTTAACGCGATACGGGGCGGCTCAATTCCGCAGTCGTTTATTCCCGCCGTTGAAAAAGGCGTGAAGGGCGCCGCGGACAAGGGTGTTTTGGCCGGCTATCCTTTGATAGACGTGAAGGTAACTCTGACCGACGGTTCATACCACGAAGTTGACTCATCTGACATGGCATTTCACATTGCAGGGTCAATGGGGTTTCAGGAGGCCGTAAAGCGCGCCGGGCTTCAGCTTCTTGAACCGATTATGAAAGTGCAGGTTATCGTCCCGACGGAATTTTTGGGAGATGCGACGGGCGACGTGAATGCGAAGCGCGGCATCATACGCTCCATGGAAGACCGCGATAACGTGAGGGTAATTGAGGCGGATATTCCGCTTGCGGAACTCTTTGGCTATTCCACGACTTTGCGGAGCATGACGCAGGGACGGGGAACCTTCAACATGGAGTTCGGGCATTACGGCATCGTGCCGAGGAACGTTGCGGAGGGAATCATAAGCGGCGGGAACGTCAAAGCCCAGCGGGCATAGGTTTGCGGGATTGTAGAGGGCGGCCGGGCGTGATATACATAAGACTATGAAGCGGAGAAACACTTTGCAGAGGGGGTCGGTGCGTGTTTTGGTGTTTCGGGAAGGTGGTACATGGTATGCCGCCGGTTTGGAGTTCAATATTGTGGAAACAGGCAGTACCCCGCATGAAGCAATGTTTCTTCTCTTTGAGGCCCTGCAGGGCTATCTGGAGTCGGCGAAGAAAATTAAGGCGCGGCCGCATATTCTCAATCAACCGGTTGAGGCTGAATATGATGAGAAATGGCGGGATGCGATAGAGTCAAGGCGGAAACGCGATTCAGTGTTTTTCGCTGGCAGGGTGAATGTTGCGAAAGGCTTGGAGTTGGTGCCTGCGTGAAATGCCGCGGGGTATCTATAACTGGACAGCAGAAAACGCCGTGCGCTTTTTGAAGGCGCACGGCTTTGTTTTGAATCATACGAAAGGGAGTCACTGCTACTATGTTGGTCGCGCTGGCGGCACATTCCGACAGGTGTGTGTACCATTTCATGGTGCGCGGACGCTTAAACCGAGAACTTTAAAAGGTATTATTCGTCAATCAGGAGTTCCTTCACCTGAATGGCTCAAGAATTGACGTGAAAATTAAAAGGCGGGTCAGTTCTTGTTACTCGTCGGAATTCGTGTGCTACAATAAGGCGTATGCAGTACCTTCGGCATACGCTTTCTTTTTCTGACGTTTCTATAAGTGATGTTCCGCGCGTCGGCGGCAAGAACGCCTCGCTCGGAGAAATGATACGCGCCCTGTCGCCCAAGGGCATTCGCATACCGGGCGGATTCATTGTGACGGCGGAAGCGTATCGCTATTTCATTAAAGAGAACGGGCTGGAGCCGTTTATAAAGAAGACGCTGGGTTCTGCGAAGGGTCGTTCTGTTGCTCTTCTGGCACAGCAGGGGAAAGCAATCCGCGCCGCTCTTGTGAAGGCGCCGCTCCCTAAAGACCTCGCGGAAGAGATACGCGCGCGCTATGCGGGAATGGAAAAAGCATACGGCAAACGCGCGGACGTTGCCGTTCGCTCGTCGGCGACGGCGGAAGACGTGCCCGAGGCGTCATTCGCCGGCCAGCATGAAACGTATTTGAACGTCCGCGGCGCGGAGGCGGTGTGCAATGCAGTTCGAGCCGCTTTCGCATCGCTTTTTACCAACCGCGCCATCTCGTACCGCGAAGACAAAGGGTTCGGTCACCTTGACGTTGCGCTCTCGGTCGGCGTGCAAAAAATGGTGCGCTCCGACCGCGGAAGTTCGGGCGTCGCGTTCACGCTGGAAACGGAATCGGGGTTCAAGGACGTTGTTCTTATAAACGGCGCATGGGGACTTGGTGAGCTTATTGTTCAGGGGGAGATTATTCCTGACGAGTGGATGGTGTTTAAGCCGACGAAGGCCATCATAGACAAGCGGCTGGGGAAGAAAGACAAAAAGATGGTGTATAGCGCCTCCGCCGGGAAGACCATAAAATTGGAGAAAACCACCCCAAAAGAACAGGAGACATTTGTCCTTTCCGAAGACGAAGTCGTGAAACTCGCCGAGTGGTGTGTTGCGATAGAAAAACACTACTCGGAGAAGAA
>MFKH01000007.1:18526-20190 GCA_001779505.1 Candidatus Jorgensenbacteria bacterium GWA1_54_12
ACGCCGATGGATGTTGAATGGGCGAAAGACGGCGTATCGGGAGATATGTACATCGTGCAGGCACGTCCCGAAACCGTGCACGCGCGGAGGGACAAGCGGCTGGTGAAGGCATACAGGCTCATAACCGGTAACCGGGAACTGGTAACTGGCACCCTTTTGAAAGGTGCCGCTATCGGGAGCATGATTGCCGCCGGCAAGGCGCGGGTTATTCTTGACGCAAAAGACATCGGGAAGTTCAAAGCAGGGGAGATTCTTGTGACCGACATGACCGACCCTGACTGGGAGCCGATTATGAAAATCGCCGCGGCGATTGTGACCGACAAAGGCGGGCGCACGTCGCATGCCGCCATTGTTTCGCGCGAGCTCGGCATTCCCGCCATTGTCGGCACGGGGAGCGCGACAAGGAAAATAAAGACGGGCGACATGGTGACCGTAGACACGACGGGGAGCGAAGGAGTTGTTTATAAGGGAAAACTGAAATTTGAAGTTGAGGAACATGAGGTGGCGGCTGGGAATCGGGAACTGGTAACTGGTACGAAGGTAATGATGAATATCGCGACGCCGGACACGGCGTTTGAAAAATCGTTTATCCCGAATGACGGCGTCGGTCTTGCGCGGGAAGAGTTTATCATCGCGTCGGAAATCGGAATTCACCCGAATGCACTTATAGAATACGGTACCCGTAACCTGCGACTCGTACCCCGGGTAAGGAAGGAGATAGAGAAGCGGACGGTGGGGTGGAAAGACAAAGAGCGATTTTACGTGGACAAGCTCGCGTATGGCATCGGTAAAATCGCCGCCGCGTTTTATCCCAAAGAGGTTATCGTCCGTTTTTCCGATTTCAAAACGAATGAATATCGGTCGCTTGTGGGCGGCGAACTGTATGAGCCGGAAGAGGCGAACCCGATGCTCGGCTGGCGGGGCGCATCGCGTTACTACGACGAGCGGTTTGCCGCCGCGTTCGGTTTGGAGTGCAAGGCGATGAAGAAAGTCCGTGACGAGATGGGGCTCACGAACGTTGTCCCGATGGTTCCGTTCTGCCGGACGCCGGAAGAAGGGAAGAAAGTCGTGGCGCTTATGGAGAAGCACGGGCTTCGGAGGGAACATAGCCGCGAGATGTCCGGGTTTCAGGACTCGCACGACAAGCGTGCGAGCGCCGAAACCCTCAAAAACCTAAAGGTTTTTGTCATGTGCGAGATACCCTCGAACGTTCTCCGCGCGGATGAGTTTTTGGACGTTTTTGACGGGATGTCAATCGGCTCAAACGATTTGACCCAGCTTGTGCTTGGCATTGACCGCGACTCTGAACTTGTCGCCAAGGTTGGCGACGAGCGCGACGAAGCGGTGAAGAAACTTATCCGCGATGTTATCGGCGCGTGCCGGAAGAGGGGAAAGTACGTCGGTATTTGCGGCGATGCGCCGTCAACGTTTCCGGAGTTCAAAAAGTTCCTTATTGCGGAAGGCATTGAATCAATCTCACTGAATCCCGATGCGTTGCTTGCCGATATGATATAATGAACGTATGAAAAAAATGATTGGTGCGAGTAGTATATCGTTCGCCCTCGCGCTTTTCTTTCTTCTCTCCTCTCCTGCCCTCGCCTTCCTCGGCCCCGGCTTCGGCCAGAATCCCGGAGAAGGAGGAGGACTCTTTACGGTAGATAGCT
>MFKH01000008.1:0-147 GCA_001779505.1 Candidatus Jorgensenbacteria bacterium GWA1_54_12
CGAAACTCGTTCAAGCCCAAAAGTTCTTCAATGAGCGCGCGCCGCTCTTCCGGCGTTGCGCGTACAAAAAGATCCGCCTCACCCTGCCCTACAATGGCAAAACTGCGCGGGCCAAGGCGCGCCCGCGCAAGAAGCTCTGCAATGTCG
>MFKH01000008.1:207-12198 GCA_001779505.1 Candidatus Jorgensenbacteria bacterium GWA1_54_12
CGCTCCAAAATTACCTCATCCGCGTCAATGGGAAAAAAGCGGCTGTCGTTCCGAAAAACTGCGGCAACGCGCGTCAGCGATGCCCGCGGGCGCCTTTCGCTCCCGGCAAAAATAAGCTGTTCCGCGCCCTCACCGCGAAGCTCATGCGCGCTCCGCTCACCCAAAACCCAGCGCAGG
This sequence comes from Candidatus Jorgensenbacteria bacterium GWA1_54_12, assembly GCA_001779505.1. GTDB lineage: Bacteria > Patescibacteriota > Minisyncoccia > UBA6257 > GWB1-50-10 > GWA1-54-12. The sequence continues at coordinate 385 of MFKH01000008.1, forward strand.
GCATCAACAATGTTTGACTTGCCCGAGCCATTGGGGCCGACAACGCCGGTCAGGCGGCCCGGCAAGTCAAGCGTCGTTGACTCGGCAAACGACTTAAACCCCTGCAACTCAAGGCGGACCAGAGGATGTTGCATGGCTTCCTTTTATTCTCCGAAGTGCTCAAGCGCCCGTTCCGCGGCTTCGCGCTCCGCTTCTTGTTTTGAACTGCCGCTCCCCTCGCCGCCAAAGTCGCCGTTAAAATACACGCCGACAACAAAAACTTTTGCGTGGTCCGGACCGGACTCCGAAAGCACACGGTACGTTGGAGTCACCTGCAGCTCATCCTGCACACGCTCCTGCAACAAGCTTTTCGGGTCGCGGTACCGCTCCTCGCGCATCACATCAGGGATGTGAATAAGAACAAATCGTTCCACAAACTGCTTCGCCGCTTCATATCCGCGGTCCAGATACAACGCGCCGATCAATGCTTCCACCGCGTTCCCTAAAGTTGCCTGCCGCCCGCGCTTCGGCGACTGCGCTTCCCCGCGCGACACATAAAGATGTTTCTCAAGTCCAATATCCGCCGCCACCTCGGCAAGCATCAAGTGGTTCACCATAGCCGCTCGCACGCCGGTCAGCCGACCCTCATCGTATTCCTTAAATCGGCTAAACAAATTCTCGGTAACAACAAGTTCCAAAACGGCGTCGCCAAGAAACTCAAGCCGCTCGTTGTGCGGCACCTCCCACTCCGGATGTTCATTCAAATACGAACGGTGAGTCAGCGCCTCTTTGAGAAGCCTCTTATCGTGGAATAAAATGCCGATGCGCCGCTCTAACGTATCCATATCGTTACTCATGAGCCTTTCCCGATTCTTCCATTGTCCGGTATACGGTTCCCAAAACGCCGTTCACGAACCGCGACGAACTCGCGCCACCGTAGTTTTTTGCAACCTCAATCGCTTCGTTGATGGCAACCTTGGGCGGCACCTCCTCCTTGTCGCCAAAAAGGAGTTCATACAATCCCAGCCGGAGAATGTTGCGGTCAACAAGGGCGATTTGCCTGAGGGGCCACTCCGGCGCCGCCTTTTCTATAACGCGGTCAATCTCCTCCTTGTGCTCGGCAATGCCCTTCGCGAGGCGCCAGGCAAATTCCGGCTCATCTACGTCACTGCCAAAACGCTGCATGTTCCGCTCCAAGATGGAAGGCATGTCAACCTTCCCTCCGTAGAAATCCCACTCGTAAAATGATTGAAAGACAACGGTACGAAGGAGATGACGGGTCGCCATGTATTACTTCTTAAAATAGCCGCAGAACGCGCATTTCCGGTGAGGAGGCACCGGCGCTTTGCATTGCGGGCAAGCCCGCAGGTTCGTAACCGGCCGGAGCCGCTTCTGAAAGCGCCGCTGACCCGTCCGTGATTTAGTACCGCGATTTCTTGGAACACCCATACGGTTGACTTTACATCACTTCTTCGAGAAAGGTCAACCGGTGCACCTCCGAAGGGCCATGCTGATGAATCATCCGGTAATGCTCTTTCGTCCCATATCCCTTGTGCCGTGCGAAGCCGTATGCCGGGTACCGCTCGTGAAGCCGTTCCATCCGCCGGTCACGCGTTACCTTTGCCACAATAGATGCGAGCTGGATCGTGCGCAGGAGCTCATCTCCTCCGATAACTTCCCGATAGGGCAGGCGGCACGCAAGGCGCAAGAGTCCGTCGGTAAAAATGCGCGCCTGCCGGACATGAATTCCGCTCTGCTCGAGCCGCAGAACCGCGCGCGTCGCCGCAAGATTTGTCGCCCGGGTAATCCGGATACGGTCAATCACTCCGGGCGTGACGAAAGAAACCGCCGCCCGGATGTCCGGCGTGTTCATAATGTACGCAAACCAGCGCTCCCGCATGAGGCGTGTCAGGCGCTTTGAGTCCCGCAGTTCCCCCGGTGCACGGCGGAGCCGGAAGCCAAGAGGCAGCGCAACAGCCCCGACAACGACCGGCCCGGCCAGAGGTCCCCGCCCCGCCTCATCAACCCCAATAATGTGCATTACAAATTGACCCTCCGCGCAAACTCGGCATTCAGCGCATTGATGCGCCGCACCCGCTCGTTCACTGCCGTCACCTCCGCATACACCGCCGCGCGGTCGTCATATTCCGCCGACGTAATGGCGAGCCGCACCGTGTAGAGGAATGTCTGCATTTCCTGCGTGTATGCGACAAACTCCTGCACGAGCGCGATTTCCACGTCCACAATGCCAAGGAGCGCCCGCTTTTGCATGAAGGTTGCCTCGTCGTTCAGTATCCGCACAATGTCCTGAAGCTTCAGGGCAAGCGTGTGCGCCTTTTCTTTCGCCGCGCGGTTCACGTCTTCCGCTTCGGCGAGTTTCACAAGCGCCTCTTCTTTCCTGCCATCCGTATCAAATGCATTCACCTCGGCAATGATGCTCTGCGTTCTTTCCGTAAGCTCTGTCACATCCCGCCCATAATCGGCGGCGGAGCGGTAGATACTCGCAAATTGCGACGGCAATCCCGACGATTCCGCTCCCTCCAGGTCAAAGTCAAAAACGATAACGGCAGCCGTGAGAACGGCCGCGCCGCCAAAAACGATCATCAATATCCTTTTTGTATCCATAAACACGTGCGGGAAGGGGGAATCGAACCCCCGACTACTCCTTGGAAGAGAGTCGTTTTGCCACTAAACCATTCCCGCTCCCCTCTCATCGCCATTCTCTCGCGTTTTGGTGCAATGGTCAATCAGGGTGGCATATATGCCTCAAACATGCTATGCTCTAGGCTAGAGAACTAAGGAAAGGTCGGGAGTCAAGGTACACTACTCTCAATATGAAGAAAGATGAACTCATTGAAGCTGTCATGAACGAAGCGGGTCTTGAAACGAAGAAACTGGCTCAGGACACGGTTAATGCGGTTTTTGACGTCATTACAAAGAATTTGTCGCGGGGCGAAGAAGTCGCCGTAACCGGATTCGGCACGTTCCGCATAACGAAGCGCGCCGCCCGCATGGGCATCAACCCCCAGACCGGCGAAAAGATACAGATCGCGGCAAGCAAGGCGCCGAAGTTCAGCGCCGGGAAATCCTTAAAGGATGCGGTGAGATAACAATCCGGCGGACGCGTTCTCATACAAACTAAAACTCCTCCGTCCGGAGGGGTTTTAGTTTTCGGTCGAAACGTTCCGAGCACAACTAAGGCATTCTACATCGACCCTGCCCGCCGGTAGGCGGGCTTTGTGCCTTAGGAGAGCAGTTTCCTCACCAAACTGCTCATTTCAATAAAGATCCGGTAGGCATCCTTCACGCTTTGGAAGGATTGCTTTACCAGGCCTTTTATTGACACATCCATGGGTTCCGCACCTCCTGTTTGCTTATCCAAAGAAGACGTTGCCGCCGGCAAGGCAGAAGTTGACGTTGCCGCCGGAGCATCAACCGCGATATATATGTTTTCAAATTTCTCCTGCGCCGCTTCATAGGAGCTACGCGCCGCGCTCAAATGCGTCGTCGTGCTGGCAAAGAGCATTTTCAGGCCGAAGGTTCCTTTGAGCCCGCCGCTCATAAGTATCGCAACATCTTTTTCAATGCGGCCCCACCGGTCAAAAGCGATTTCAAGCGCCGATTCGTTCTTCCGGAGAAGAACATAACTCATCACTTCCTCATAGAGCGGCAGGTATGTCTCATCCCGCCGGGCTTTAAATGACGCGGCGCGCGCGCGAATGTCTTCCAGCGTAAGCGCCGCCTCGTGCGCCTTAAGCTCCTCCTTCTCGCTCTCGTAAGAACCGAGTATCGCGTCCAGCCGCTTCACGGCGAGGTCGCGCCAGGCAAGCGTGCTCGTTCCTACCTCATCGGCGCGCTCGGCCGCCAAAACCTGAAGCCTCACGTTCTTCGCCTCGTTAATTGCAAGGTCAACAACCTGCCGGAATGTCTCTGTCCGCAAACCGATATCATCCGAAAACCCTTCGTCCTTCGCGCCGACCAAAGTTTCAACAATCGTCTGTGTTCCCTGCAATTTCTCCGTCGCGCTCTCCGCACCCAATGCGGTAAACGGAAGAAGCACCGCACATACGGAAAAAAGAACAATGATACAAAGGTTAAGTTTTCCAGAAAAGCGGCCCTCGGAGGGCGCAAGCCCGAGAGTGAGTGCGTCCTGCGAAGCGGGGCGACACGTCCGCGACTTCTGGAAAACTGAACATTTTACTTTCTCTATCATTGCAGTAATTTCTCCAAAAGCTTATCAACCTCCGCCGACGGTGTTTCTTGAAGCCCCTCCACATCAACAAACGCGTCTTCGGATTCCAAAAGTTCCGTATTCAAATGGTTCGTCTCGCCCTCTATTTCCTGGAGCGCCGCAGTAATGGTGTCGTGCACCTTTTGATTGTATTCAACCTGCTCAATCTGCAGGTCAAGTCCGAGCCCTTCCAGTTCCCCATGAAGCGCCTGTTGGTCGAGCGCCCTCACAACCGGAAGTGCCGGCGTTAGAAGCGTTACGGCGACAACTGCCACAAAAACGACGGTCGCAAGCGCGCCGCCCCACACAACCGGCGTGGCGAACCGCTCCTGGTGCGTGGCAAGAATGCGCGCCTTCGCATAGCCGACAAACGCCTTGTCCGGCTGTATTTGCCGCAGAGCCCGAAGCCGCTCTTCAAAATTGTTATATGTGTTCATTTCCCAGTTACTAGTTACCAGCCCCCAATTCCCCTTTAAGTTTCTTCAATCCTCTGTGCTGCATAACCCGTATCGTCCCCTCGCTTTTCTCTAAAATCGCGGCAACCTCCTTGACCGACAATTCTTCCATGAACCGGAGAAGTATAACGTCCCGCTCGCCGGGCGTGAGCACAACAAACGCCCGATGAACTTCTTCTATCTGGAGCGTGTACTCAACTTCCTGGACCGGAAAGTCTTCTGCAAGATTCCGTGCGGCGGCGCCTTCAATGTCTTCGTGGTCGCGCCGCGTCCGGTAGTGGTCAATGACCGCGTTCCGTGCAATGCGGTAGAGCCAGCTCGTGAAGGGAATTCCTTCCCGCTCGCGATACCTGCGAATGCTCTGCCATGCCTTGAGGAACACGTGCTGTGTCAGGTCCTCCGCTTCGGCGCGGTTGCTGACCCGTACCAGCACAAACCGATAGATGGAGGCAACGTACTGGTCATAGAGCTTTCCAAACGCCTCCCCGCGTCCCGCTTTTGCTTCTTCAATGAGCTTGGTTTCCTCGGTCATAGATATAACGAATAAGAAGGCAAAAGGTTACCCTGCCCCCTTCATTCATTATCTCGCGTACTCTACCGCCCTTACTTCCCGAATGACCGTTACCTTAATCTCGCCCGGATACTTCACATCCGACTTCAGCTTATCGGCAATATTTTTTGCCATCGTGAGCGCGCCAAAATCATCAATCTTTTCAGGCACAACGAAAACGCGCACCTCGCGCCCGGCAGATACCGCATACGCTTTCTGCACTCCCTGGAAGGTGTTCACAACCCGCTCAATGTCTTCCAGGCGCTTCAGATATTTCTCCAACGTCTCGCGGCGCGCGCCGGGGCGTGCCGCAGAGATTGAGTCGGCGGCGGCAACCACATACGACTCCGGCGTTGAGAACGGATACTCCTCATGGTGCGCTTCCATCGCGAGAATCACCTTCTCGTCAATGCCGTATTTCTTCAAGAGCTTTCTTCCAATCTCAACGTGCGTTCCCTCAACTTCGTGGTCAATCGCCTTGCCGATGTCGTGCAAAAGCGCGGCGCGGCGCGTCACGTCAACATCCAAGCCAAGTTCCGCGGAAATCGCCGCGGCGATGTGCGTCATCTCAACCGAGTGCTGGAGCACGTTCTGTCCGTAACTGGTGCGGAACTTGAGTTTCCCCAAAACCTCTACAATTTCCCGCGGCAGGTCCAGCACACCCGCGTCGTACGCGGCTTCCTCCCCCACCTTGAAGATATGCTCTTCCATCTCACTGCGCGCCTCTTCAACTTTTTCTTCAATGCGCGCCGGCTGAATCCTGCCGTCTTTGATGAGCTTCTCAAGAGCGATTCGCGCCACCTCGCGCCGCAAGGGGTCAAACGACGAAAGCACGATGCCTTCCGGCACCTCGTCCACAATGACTTCCACTCCGGTCAGCCGTTCAAAGGCGCGGATGTTGCGACCCTCGCGGCCGATAATTTTGCCCTTCAGGTCTTCGTCCAAAAGCGGAACAACGCTCGTCGTCACGTCCCCGACGTGCGCCCGCGCGCTCCGCTGAATGACGCTCGTCAAAATATTCAGGGCTTTTTGCTCCAGCACCTCTTTCCGCTCACGCTCAAGCCGCACGACTTCTTCGGCAAGGTTCACGCGGTATGTCTCCGCAACCTGCTTCATGAGTTCTCCTTTCGCCGTCTCGCGGTCAACGCCCGATATCCGCTCCAATTCCTGAAGCGCCGCCTGCTCTTTCTCGCGGAGCGCCTCCGCCTCATGGGCAAGTTCCTCTTTCCGCTTCCCATGAGCTTCTCCTTCCTGCCGCACCCGCTCGCGCTCCTTATCAAGCGTGTCTTCTTTCTTCACGAGACGCTCTTCGTACTGGTGCAGTTCCTTCTTCCGCTCACGTTCCTCGTCCTGAAGCTTGGCAAGAATCGTCGCCGCCTTCTCCTGCGCCTTCAGGATGATTTGCTTTGACTCCTCGTCAAGCGCCCCGCGCTTCGCCGAAACAACCCACCGCCGCAAGAGATACCCGGCGGCAAATCCCAGCACAACCCCGCCCCCCATCACAAGGAGTGTAACTATTTCCATGGTATGTGTAATGTGTAACGTTAAACGACACTTTAAGTTTTGTTACACCCATACTACGCTAGAAAGAATCAAGAATCAAGCGAATACTCCAATAAAAGGTTTCGGAAACCCTTTGGGTTTCCGAAACCAAACACCCCGAAGAAAGTCTGGACTTCTACGTCAATAAAGGCGTTCCCGTCATTGCTTTGGGGACAGGAATTCCCATAAGTGTGAGTATCGTCGGCGCCACGTCGGAGAGCATCCCCACGACCTCGCGCGGGTCTTCGGCAAGTTTCCTCCCTTCAAATTCTTTCCCGATAACATAAAGCGGCACGTCGTTTGAGTTGTGGCGCGTGTCGGGCTGTCCGGTTTGAAGGTCAAAGATAACTTCCGCGTTCCCGTGGTCGGACGTCACAATAAGCGTGTGCCCCCCGTCCATGACCGCACGGATGAGGCGCGAGAGCTCCGCGTCAACCGTCTGCACCGCTTTCACGGTCGCCGCAACATCGCCGGTGTGCGCAACCATGTCGGGGTTCGCGTAATTGCACAGGATAAAATCGTAGAGCCCTTCTCCCAGGGCGACCATGACGCGGTCGGTAATCGTTTTCGCCTGCATTTCCGGAAGCTCGGCATGGCTCCGCACCGAAGCGGAAGGAATCATAACGCGGTACTCCCCCCGGAACGGTTTCTCCTGCAGTCCGTTGAAAAAGTATGTCACGTGCGCATATTTCTCGGTTTCGGCAACGCGGAGCTGTACCTTGCCGTTTTTGGCGAGCATCTCGCCCAAGGTCTCCGAAATAATGGTTGCAGTGAACGCCGCACGCTCCTTGAGCCGCCCTTCGTAATAGTTCGTCATCGTGACCGCGTACACTTTTCCGGCCGTAACGAACGGTTCGGCAATCTGCCGCATCCGGTCTTCCCGAAAGTTGAAGAAAATAACCGCGTCTCCGTCTTTGATGCCATTCCCCATACTGACCGGAAATACATATTCGTCGCTCAATCCTTTCTCGTATGCGCGCTTCAGGGCTTCCTCCGCGCTCATCGCTTCCGCTTTCCCCACAAGCGCCCGGTATGCCGCTTCGGTGCGCTCCGTGTGCTTGTCGCGGTCCATGCCGTAAAATCTCCCTCCGAGCGAAGCAAGTGTCCCGCCGTAGCGCGCCGTGAGTTCTTCAACTTTCTTGAGGAGCGTGCCGGCCGACTTTGGCGGCGAGTCGCGTCCGTCGGTGAAAAGATGGAGGTATATTTCCGGTATATGCGTGTCATGAGCCATTTTGAGAAGCGCTTCAAGGTGAGGCATGGCCGCGTGCACTATCGCATCGGTCAAAAGTCCGACGAGGTGCACGGCCGTCTTTTTTTCTTTTGCGTGGGTAAAAGCGCCAAGAAGCGCTTCATTTTTGAAAAACTCGCCGGTCTCAATCGCCTTGTTGATTTTAAGAAAGTGCTGGTACAAAACCCGCCCGGCGCCGAGCGTCATATGCCCCACCTCGCTGTTCCCTTCTTCGTTCCACGGCAAGCCGGAAGATATCCCGCCCGCCTTCAGAGCCCCGGCAGGGAAATGCGTTTCAATCCACCGCACCGTTTCCGGCTGCGCGCGGTAAATCGCATTGCTCTCGTCATCTCTCCCTATCCCCCAGCCGTCCAGAATCGCGAGAACTACGGTTTTTTTTCCGCCAGAGGCGGATCCTCCTTCGGAGGACATGACATCATTCCTCATACTAATAATCCTTGCGGATTCCCGAAATCTTTTATTGGTCTTCTATAACAAAGCATTCTGTTTTTCTTCCAGCTCTTCATATCGTATCTCCGCCTTTTCCATCTGCGGCATGCCGCGCCGCGGCACCCACAAATATCCGTCCCGCCGGATGGCGTCAAAAAGTTCCTTGGTCACTTTCACGTCTTGCAGGCAATAACGCTTCAGGGCATCCATGTCTCCGCGCCGATACATATCTACCGCGTCCGCCCCCTTGCCAAACTTCCCTTCTCCCAAATTCGCCTCGGCTAATACACCCAAACCCACGCGCCGCCCGAGTACCTTCTGCACCTCTTCAAGAATGTCAAAATGAGGCACCGCCGCGAGTGAAAAATTGAAATATTTTGCGAGAACCGGAACATCAAACTGCTTGCTGTAAAATCCGATGAGCGGATTCGCCCGTTGGAGCGCCTTGCCGAGTTCCCCAAATTCCGTTTCGTCATATGCGCGATACGCGTCATCGGCATACGAGTACACGCCGACAACCGACACGTCCAGCCGGTCCAAGTGTTCCCTCCCGCCGACTTCGTCAAACCAATTCTTGGTCTCTATGTCAAAAACGACTTTATCCATATCGCTCATCATCCCCCGATTCTTTCTTCTTCACAAGCGAGAATCCGATAAAGCTCCCGACGACCACACTAACCGCATTGCAGGCGAGAGAGATAAGCTCGTACCGCATCACGCCAAAGGCAAGTGTTGAAACACCAACGCCAGCCAAGGCAAGCGGCGGGACAAGCGCGATTGCCGCGATAAAACCGGGTATGACTTCTCCTATCCATCGCCGCCCCCAGGCATACGCCGCCGCGCCCGAAAGGACGAACGACGCCAAAGCATAAAGCGCCGCCACGCGAAACGTGTAGTCAAGCGCAAGGAATGCAAGCTCGCGGTTCATGCCCGAAAAAAGACCGAAGAGCGCTCCTCCCGCCGCGGCGGCAAGAAATGACTTTATAATTCCCGGATAGGCGTGCCTCATGAGCCCTCGATGCCCAAGGAGCGCTCCCAAACCCACGGCATATGCGGACACGAGAATCGGCATAATAAGCGCCCCGCCAACAACCACATCCAGCCGCCCAAAGAAAAGGCCGGCCGCAATGATAAGGGAAGAAAGCGCGAGCAAAAAATAATGCCCTCCGGTCAGCGCGTGCTTCTCGGGGTCAAAAAGTTCTTCAAGTGACTGCGGCATACGGGGCGCCCTGCATGAAATTCACAATGTTCCGGAGCGTGGTGCCGAGTATCCGCCCCCACGCGCCATCGGTATTAAAAGCGTTGTGCGGCGTCACAATGACATTCGGCAAATCAATGAGCACATGATTCGCAAGTACGACGCGCAAGTCCGGCGCCTCCGATGTCTGCGTCAGCAGATACCCAAACTCATCCTTCGTAATTCCCTCTTCTTCCAGTACATCCAAACCCGCGCCGGCAATCTGCCCACTTTTCAATGCGTCTAAAAGCGCTTCTGTTTCTACAATCGCGCCGCGCGATGTGTTTATGAGATACGCTCCCCGCTTCATAAGCCCTATGTTCTCGCGATTCAAAAGATGATGGGTAGAAGGGAGATACGGCACGTGCAGGGTCACCACGTCGCTCATTTTGAGCACGTCCTGAAGCGACCGGTACGTAAAACCCGTCTCCCGCGCAAAAAGCTCGTCCGGCTTGGCGTCTACTGCGACAACCTGCATGCTAAATCCTTTGCCGATTTTGACGACGTGACGGCCGATATTTCCGGTGCCGATGACACCCAGTGTTTTCCCATACAGGTCAAAGCCGCGCAACCCTTTAACGCTAAAGTTCCCCGCTTCGCGCACCTCGTGGTACGCCTCATACAGGCGGCGCGAGAGCATAAGTATAAGGCCGAATGCATATTCGGCGACGGTGTACTCGCCGTACGTCGGCACATTCGCAACGGCAATGCTCCGCCCCCTGCATGCCGCGATATCAATATGGTCGTAACCGGTAGAGCGGGTCGCAATGAGTTTCAGGTTCGGAAATTTACGGAGAACCGATACATCAATAACCGAGCCGACAAAAACGGAAATGATCTCGGCGTCCGTCGGGTTTCCGAAACCATGGCCGGGTTTCTGAAATTCCTTATTCAGCGCCTCCTCCGCAAAAACAAGCTCAAATCCACTCCCTGCAAGTGAACTTGCCGGCGAGGCAAGTTCACGGGAAAAATATCCCTCCTCTTCCTTGTCTGTTTCAAAAAACGCAATTTTCATGTATAGCCCAATCATACCATAGAAGGGTTTCTGAAACCTTTTATTGAGCGCGTGCGCTAGACATCCCGAATCCGCCGTTATATTCTTTCCATACCATGTATTCCTTCAAAACCGCATCCGGCGCGCCCTGCGCTACAGACGACGTTATCCGCGAGATTGTCGCGTTCATTAACGCCGCCCCCGAGCGCGAGCACCGCGTCATTATCGGCACCGACTCGCAGGAATTTCACGACCACACGGCCGATTTCGTAACGGCAATCGTCGTTCACCGCAAGGGAAACGGCGGCAGATATTTCTGGCGCCGCATTGAGGGCGGCACGTTTCACCAGCTCCGCGACCGCATCATGCGCGAAGTGATGCTCTCTCTTGAAGTTGCGAAAGTCGTACTGGAACGTTTGAAAAAAGAATCAATCAGCTCCACGTGGAGCTTTGAAATCCACGCCGACGTCGGCGTGAATGGTCCTACGAAATTGCTCATTCAAGAAGTCGTCGGCATTATCCGCGCCAACGACTTTGTGGTGCACACAAAGCCCGACAGCTACGCGGCAAGCAAAGTCGCCGACCGCCACTGCTAAGACTTGCTCGCTCTCAGAACACCTAAATCTCTGCAGATTTTCTCTGCCAGAAAGTCGTTGATTTCCCGATGGCGCGGAACCGTGGAAATTCTTCGCAGGTCAGGGTTGAGAACCAGTGAATGTTTCTTCCCTTCGCGTATCAGGAGACAGCCGCGCCCGTGCAAATATTTCAAAAGCGCGAGCCGCTTCATGAAACCTTATGCCGCAATCGCAATGCTGACAGGTTCCCGTCGCGCGTTCACAGCCTTGCCCGATGCCAGTGCACGACTGGCTTCCAGAACAAGAGCGAGCGCTTCTTTAAGATTTCCCCTTGCTTCCTTTAATGTCCGCCCCTGCGAATTAACGCCGGGAATCTCTTCTACCCACGCCACAATCCATCTGCCCCGCTTTTGATACACAGCCGTGAATTCCCTTTTATTCATGGCACTTATTGTATCAGGTAAATAACACGCCCACAAATCTTAGTTCCCCTGGTCTGGTTTCGGAAACCCGACGGGTTTCCGAAACCTTTTATTGTGACTCCTCCAGCACCTCAATGCGGGCTTTGAGCGA
>MFKH01000008.1:12251-14062 GCA_001779505.1 Candidatus Jorgensenbacteria bacterium GWA1_54_12
GGCTTGATTGCATGCCCCAGTAGTCGTTCTCCGTGTCGTAGGAAACGACTTCGGGAGCGTAAGGAAGAACATCTTGGGCGATGAAGCCCATCTGGGGGGTCTTCGTGGGGTCATTCTTCATGTTGTAGGTTACTCCCTGCAGGTTTGCCACCTTGTAGAGGGCGTTCATGATGGGCTGTATGTTTTCCTTGAGCTTGCGGTCGGAGGCGTTGTACCAGGCCTGGTTGCCGCCGCACTTGTTGGCGGTCGTCGCATCGCAGTAGACGGCGTAGCCGGAGCTTGAGTTGATGGCGCGGAGAGCGTAGCCGGCGCCCTGGGCATAGGCATAGACACCGGTGCCACCGATATCGGCATACCCCAGAACGCCAACACCGGAAGCGCCCGTAACGCGACCGTAAACGCCATAGCCGGTACCCGACGTGGCATATATGCCATAGCCAGCAGCGGTTCCAGAATAGATGTTGTAAGACGCGTTTCCAGAGCCTCCTATGCTCAAGGGAGAGCTGGGACTCGTGTTCCCGATGCCAAGATTGCCGCCCGTGAGATATGAAGAACCATAGGAGTTCAGGGCTACAAAGGCGGTTCCTGCCGCGTTCTGCAGGAGAAGAGAGCCTCCCGAGTCGCCCTGGTAGAGGTAGCTGTAGCTTGCATCCGTATTTGTGACCCTGATCGTTGCCCCGGTGGCGTTCTCCACGTCCAGCAAGGCGTCAGGGCTTGTCGTACCGATGCCGACGTTGCCGTTCAAGAAATATGAAGCCTGGCCGGCCGACAAGAATATCTTGGTGCCCCCGACGGTATCGTTCAAAACAAGCTGGCCACCGAAACCACCTTGCGCGAAGTAGCTGTAGCTTCCTCCTGTTTTCGTAACCCTGATAACGCCTGAATTGGCACCCTCAACGTCCAGATTATTGTCTGGACTCGTCGTCCCGATGCCGACGTTCGCCCCGTCGTTATAGATGATACTGTTTGCGAGGGTAGTGGCGCCAAAGAACTTGGGAATATAGCTTGCGGTGCCGCTTCCGCCCATGCCCGCAGAGACGGGTTCCCAGGTCGCGAGGCCTGCGGCGTCAGACGTGAGGACCTGGCCTGCGGCCGGTGTGCCGCCTGTAATCTTCACTTGACCCGTCACTTCAAGCTTCGCTCCGGGAACAGTGTTCCCGATGCCGACGTTGCCGCCATTTGGCTGTAGAATTATAGGATAAGTCGTGGCTAAATTTCCTCTATCTGTTCCCTGAAGCCATAATCCATAAGCACCAGAATTATATATCCCAAAATCAAGAACATTTCCAATAGTCAGCGTCTTATCAACTATCCTTAATGCTCCTGTTTGTGCTGTCCCCGTTATTGCAGGAGCTCCTGTTGTTCCCCCAACTTCTAAAGATAAAGCAGGGCTCGTTGTTCCTATTCCGACATTTCCGCCATTGAGAATTGTTAAGGTATCCCCGGCAAGACTATTCCAGAATCTTACATCATCTCCTGTTGGATTATATAAAGAATGTGCAGTGCCTGAACCATCCCTTGAAATCAGATTGAAAGCGCCTGATGCACCTTCTGCACGAACCTCGCCAACAACATCTAATGCAGTTATTGGGCTCTTCGTCCCGATGCCGACGTTACCTGCGTTAATATACGAATTTCCAGGGCCTGTGTTTAAAAGCACGTTGCCAGCTCCCGCTTGAACGGCTTTATCGAAATATACGGCACTCCTGTCGGTATAAATATGAGCAAAGGTGCCATTTTGCGCTCCGATATCAATATAGCCGGAATTTGTCTGAATTCGCACGGCATTGCCGCTGCCTTCTTGAAGTTGG
>MFKH01000009.1:0-7202 GCA_001779505.1 Candidatus Jorgensenbacteria bacterium GWA1_54_12
GGGAAACGGTTTCCAGTGGGGGTGGAGGAGTGCCTAACATGAACTCGTTCACCGACGCAACTCCTGAGTCGTGGGTGGACAATGACACTACTAACTTGTGGGATGGCACAGCTCCTAATATCACTCTTTCGGCTGACACGAGCGAGGTTTTAGTCATGATGTCCGCCTACATCAATACAACCTCCACTACGGATATTGAACTTACGGCAAAAATAATGCGGCACACGAGCGGCATTACGTGTCAGAGCGCGGGTACGGTTATATGGACCGTGGGTACATTTTATGGATTTAGCGCGGGACAGGTGAGCATGAATGCGGTGTTTGTAGACGCTCCAGGAACGACAAGTAATGTTCAATATACCCTTTGTACCGACGGTGACTCAGAAGCAGTCACTGGAGCGACAATGAATACTATCCAATTCACCTTATATGAAATAAACGATAATGCTGCTGACGTGGCGGAGGTGTACCCAAGTAATGACATAACCCTCCTGCCCGGAGAATTAGTTAGCCTTGATCCTTCATTGCGCATCGGTGTTCGAAGAGCCGATAAGGCCTACGACAATAATCTTATCGGTGCCGTTTCCACCCGGCCGGCTTTGATAATGGGGGGATTGGATGGTGAGGGGATAACAGGCTTGCCGATTGCCCTGAGCGGTCGCGTGCCGGTGCGGGTAACGTCGGAAAACGGATCGATTAAAAAGGGTGATGTTTTAACATCATCATCATTGACTCCAGGCACTGCTATGCGCGCAACCGCATCGGGTCCGATAGTCGGCGTGGCTATGAACGATTTTGAGGGGTCGGGAATTGGGTCTGTCATAATGTTTGTCAAAAACGGGTACTTTAACAGCTCTTACATAGAGAGTCCTCTGTCCCAGACCAGCATAATCGACGGACTGGAAATCATCTCGCCGAAAGTTTTAACAGGCGCGCTTACGATAGGCAGTCGGGAAAAACCCGGAGGTATCACGCTGTACGATAGTGAGACTGGCGAGCCCTATTGTATGAGAGTAACAAGAGGCAGTGTGGTAAGCGTGCTGGGCGAATGCGCACAGTCTGCACCGATTGAGGAACCGTCCGCAGTTGAAGAACCGGAGGTAGTTAAGGAACCGGAGGTACCAAGCGAGCCGGAGTCATCAGAGGTGATTCCTGAATCAGGGCCGGAGGTTGTTGCCGAACCTGAACCTGAACCGGGACAAGAATTACCCGAACCGGAATCATCAGAACCCGAACCGGGACCAGAGCCAGGACCAGAGCCGGAGTTATCAGAATCGGAATCGCAGGAAGAAATCCCTCTATGATATAATGTTGGTACAAAGGGCCGATTCATTTAAACACACATCTAAACACACATCATGAAATCACATGAGGAGAAACAGGAAATACAAGTGAACGCGCTAAGTTCACTGAATCCCAAAATGAAAGCGGTGTTCGCGGCCGTCGCGGTCATCGCGCTCGGCGCTTCGGGAGCCGCATACTACTTCTATAGCCGGTACGCGACGCTTATGGAAGAGCCGCAGAGGATAGCCCAGGAAGACACGAGCAAACTACTTGAACGCGTGGGGCGGCTTATCGTCCTCCCCGTCGGAGAAGAGCCGACAATCGCAACGGTTTCCGACCCGGAGAAATTGAAAGACCAGGCATTCTTCGCGAATGCGCAAATCGGTTTCAAAGTGCTCATCTACGCGAATGCGAAAAAGGCGATTCTCTATGACCCGTCCGGAGACAAAATCGTAGAGGTGGCACCGGTCAATATCGGCAACCCCTAAAAAGCCGTGGCGAGGCACATGAAGTCCGTCATATGCGCCGCGGCAATCTTCGCGTTCGCCGCGGGGTTCGTCGCGCCCGCCAATGCGCAGGATTTTACGAGCACTCACTTCATGATTGAAGACCTCACGCCGACGAGCGGAGGGGGTGATTCCTCATCGGATGGCTTTGAAGTAATCGGCGGCGTCGGCCAGGTGGGAACCGAAGAGAGCACGAGCGAGAGCTTCACCCAGAGGAGCGGCTCGTTTTACTTCCCCGTGGCGACAACGCCGGTCGTGAGCGCGACAGCAGGAGAAAGCAAAGTTACGTTAAGCTGGACTGCCGCAGTGGGAACCCTAGCGACAATTAACGAATATGAAGTCGGTATTGCTTCAACCTCAGGTGGTTCGTACACATTTGAATCAGTCGGCAACGCACTCTCTTTCGTGAAAACGGGGCTCACCGCCGGCACAACGTACTATTTTGTCATACGGGCAAACGCGGACGGGGCATCGCTCGCTGTCTCGGCGGAGGTTTCTGCGGTGCCGACGAGTTCTTCCGTCACGCCGAGCACAACGCCGTCGAGCGGCGGGGGCGGAGGAGGTTATGTGCCGCCCACGGCGGTTAACTTCTCCGGATGGGCATACCCCTTAAGCAAAGTACGTCTCCTGAAGGATGGGCAACTCATGGTCTCAACGATTGCGGGTCCGGACGCAAAGTTTTCAATCTCGCTCTCGGGACTCTCGCCGGGGGACCATGTTTTTTCAATTTACAGCGAGGATAAGAGGGGGAACAAATCAACCTCTTTCACCCTTCCGTCGTATGTGACGACAGGTGCAACAACGAATGTGAGCGGCGTTTTCATCGTCCCCACCATAGACGTCAATAAAACCGAAGTGAAGCGGGGAGATACGATTACCATCTTCGGCCAGAGCGTCCCCGAAAGCGACATCACGATAGTCGTGAACTCGGATGAAGAATTGTTCGTGAAAACGACGTCCGACGAAACAGGCGCATATGTCTACAACCTTGACACGTCATTCTTGGAAACAGGCCAGCACTTTACGAAGGCAAAAGCGGTACATGCCAATCTCGTGAGCCCGTTTTCGAAGACCGTGGGATTCAAAGTTGGCACGCGGACGGTTCTCGTTGCAGAAACGATTCGCGCGTTGCAGAAAGGCGATGCAAACAAAGATAGCCGCGTAAACATTAACGATTTCTCCGTTGCCGCGTACTGGTATGGCAGGACAAACCCTCCGTCCGGCGCCGACCTGGACGGGGACGGCAAGGTTAATCTGAAGGACTTCAGCATCATGGCGTATTATTGGACCGGTTGATGAAACACATGAAACTATGCGGACTACTCGCGTGCGCGCTCGCGGTGCTTCCCGCGGGAGCGTTCGCGGCATACCTGCATATCGTTCCGGAAACCGGAAACTTTCACGTTGGCGAGAACTTTAATGCAGGCATCTATGTAAGCACGGAAGAACCAGTAAATGCCATGCAGGGCGTCATCGCATTCCCCACGGAGTTTCTCCAGGCGGTGAACGCCGACGGCGGCGGAAACTCCATTGTGAACTTGTGGGTGCAGAAACCGTCGCTCTCAAATGCAGGCGATGCGGGGAATGTCAGGTTTGAAGGAGTTGTCCTGAATCCTGGTTTCACGGGAGCAAACGGCAAGATAATAGAAGTCACCTTCCGGGTGAGGAAAGAAGGATTTGCCGAGGTAAGTTTCACTGACTTCGCGGTTTTGGCGAATGATGGTTTGGGGACAGATATATCAACCGCGCCGGGGAAGGCAGAATTTACGCTCCTTGGAGCAAGAGCGGCAGAAACCGGCTCCGAAGCAACCCTGGAATCAAACGAGGTTAAGATTAAAGCAGTTGAGGAAAAGATAAAATCCGTTGAGGAACAAATCAAAAATATAAACGTGTTGGAACCGGCGGAAGGAGTTGGTGTAACCGGATTCTGGAACACTCTGCCGGGCTGGCTCAAGGTAATCGCACTTATCGTTGCCGGAGCAATCATGCTCGTCGTCGGACTCTTGGCTGTATCGTTTGGCGCACTCATCCTTATCTGGCTCTGGAATTTTATCCTGCGCCGGAAGACAAAATTCACGAAGTGGGCAGAGCTCCTGCCGGCACGGATAAGGCGATTCCGAAGAAAGGCCTCTGGTGCGGCAGATGCGGCAAAGAAAGAACTTACGTCAGATGTCCGCTTCGCTTTTCGCGAGCTGAAAGAAGATTACCGTGAAGCAGAAAAGAAAAAATCCTTCCTGAAAATAGTGAAAAACTTCTGGGTTTCCGTGATTAAAATCGCGAAACGATTTTTTGAAGATAACGTTAAAAAGTAAGTTGCCTAAGTATATAAAAAGCCACCCAAAAGGGGTGGCTTCGCGTGTCTTCCCGCCGCGCGGCATCTAGGCGGAGAAAACGAACGCAGTGGCGGAGCCGGAATCTTCGCTTGCGGTGCCGATGCACACGTCGAAGATAATGCTCCCGTCCCATGAACTGAAGGTCGGCGTCTGCGAAAGCGCGATGCCTCCGAGAGGGGAGACGCTTGCGCCAGGGCAGTCAATCCGCAGGGTGTCATCCGATGCGAGTCGTCCAGAGTTTGTGAG
Organism: Candidatus Jorgensenbacteria bacterium GWA1_54_12; assembly: GCA_001779505.1. GTDB lineage: Bacteria > Patescibacteriota > Minisyncoccia > UBA6257 > GWB1-50-10 > GWA1-54-12. Next base: position 4,370 of record MFKH01000009.1, read on the forward strand.
AAGCATGCTCCCCACTTCGCACGGGCCGAGAGGCACCTCCCTTCCGAAGTTCGTCCAAGAGAGACCGTGGAGCACTTGGGGAACCGCTTCACCGCAGTGAAACTGGCCGAACTGGGCGAAAACGACAATGATGCAGCTTCCTTGTTGCTGGACAAGAAGCTTTCTCCACGCCTCTGTGAGCAGGGGATTTTCCCGGAAGCGCTCCATGGTGGAGCCTTTGCACGCGATCTGGGCACCAAGCCCGTCGACCGCGGCGAGCTTTGAAAGAATCTCTCCCAGCATGTCGAGGTGACCCGCATGGTAAATTCCCGGGTGGGGGATGAGAAATGGTCCTTCCACCCACCCTGGGAGCTGCCGCTTGAGGTCGGGATACCTGTCCCGCATGAAGCGCATGGCGCCGTCGGGGTTGAGGCGAGGCCAGGCATTCCTTAGGATCGCGCATTGTTCCTCAACCGGGCACGGAGAGGGATAGGTGCGTACCGATGCCACTGATTGCGCTGGCATAGCAAACCTCCATTGTGTAATCTTCCTTATACCGCTGTGTTTGAGATATAAGGAGCTGGAGATAATGTAATAATAAAAATGCGCTTTTGTCAACACACCGTGAAGTGGTATACTATGCACATGACAAAACGAATTGTAACCGTTATCGTCGTTCTTCTCGTTCTGGGTGCGGCAGTCGGAGGGTGGTTTGTGTGGACAGGAGGGAAAAGCGGAACTCCGCGCGCATTCGCGACGATTACGTCTCCGAAGGGCGTTACCCTGCGCATTGCGTCTCCTGCGCCCGGGGAAGTGGTTACCTCGCCCCTCGTCGTAACTGGCGAAGTGCCGGGACCGTGGTACTTTGAGGCGTCGTTTCCCATAGCGCTTGTTGCGGCAGACGGCACGGTTTTGAACAAGGTTCCCGCGCAGGCGGAAGGGGACTGGATGACAACGGAATACGTTCCTTTTGAAGCGACGATATCATTTGACGCTCCCGAAGGTGACAGCGGCATGCTCGTCTTTGAAAAAGATAACGCGTCGGGTCTTCCGGAACACGATGACTCTGCGCGGCTTCCGATTCGTTTCAGATAAAGCCATGCAGGTTACCAAAGCGTCGGGCGAACGCGAGCGGTACGCGCCCGCAAAAGTTATGGAATCGCTCACGCGCTCCGGTGTTTCGCCGGACGAGGCAAAGCGCATTGAGCGGAGCATTGCGCGTGAAATCACGCCAGGCGACTCAACAACGGAACTTTTTGAGCGGGTAAGAAAGCGCCTCATGGAAACCGACATTGCCGGCGCGGCGCGCTACTCCTTAAAACAAGCCATTATGGAACTTGGTCCCGAGGGATATTACTTTGAGCGATATGTGGCGCATGTTCTGGAAAAGTACGGATACCGCACGAAGACGAATCAAATGACACAAGGTGCATGCGTGTCGCATGAGATTGATATTGTCGCCGAAGAACCGATGTCCAAAGAAAAGCATTCCGCAGGCATTCCGGTGACGTATCTCATTGAGGTGAAATATCACAACGCGCGCGGCGTGAAAACCGACGTGAAAGAGGCAATGTATGCATACGCGCGCGTGCTTGATGTGCAGGAAGGAAGAAAGGGCGTGCCATACGGCACGTGGCTTGTGACGAATACAAAGTTTACCGAAAACGCAAAGCGCTATGGCGCCTGTCGCGGTGTGCGCCTCACGGGATGGCGCCACGCGCATCCGGGAGGAACAGAAGAGAGTTTGGAGCGCCTCATAGAGCATTGGGGACTGTATCCGGTTACGATTTTCCCCGGCGTGAGCCGCGCCGGCCGTATTGCGCTTGCTGACGGAGGCGTGTACTTTGCATATGAACTTTTGGGAAAAGATGCGCGGGAACTCCAAAAGCGCTTTGGTATTACGGAACATGACGCCGCGGGCGTCTATGCGGGAGTAACAGCCCTCTTTGGAACACATGCGTAGCACAGCTATCGGTGCCGCTCTTGCGGCGCTCCTCATCGCAGCGCCCTTTTTTGTATTTGCCGCTCCGGACATCGTCTTTTTCTACAGCCCGACCTGTCCGCACTGCACGCTGGAGGAAGCATTCCTGAAAGAGCTTGAAAAAAGAGACGATGCGCTTGTCATCGCGCGATATTCGGTAGACGAACCGGCAACCATCCCGCTCTTGAAGGACCTGCTCCGTGAGCATGATGCGGAACGGTATTTCGGCGTTGTACCCCTGACCTTTGTTGGCGAAAGTTTCTTCGTCGGATTTGATTCGGCAAAAGGCATCGGCGTGCAGATTGAAGCGGCGCTCCAGACACCCGCCACTACAGCAACCTCATCCATTCCCTTTGCGGACCTTGTTCCAAAGGGAGCGTCGCTCCCCATCCTAGCAATAGTTTTGGGATTTCTTGACGGTTTCAACGTATGCTCCCTGGGGGCCGTTGTTCTCATCTTGGGACTCGCGCTCGCGGTGCGCCGCCGTGCGAAAATCGCGGTACTCGGTGCTTCGTTCATCATCGTGACGGCGCTTTTGTACGGTGTGCTTATTCTTGTGTGGTATCAGGTGTTTCAGTTTCTCGCTCCGGCTCTGAAACTTTTGAACTTTGCAGTCGGCGCGCTCGCCCTGGGAGGAGGAATTTTGTTTCTCCGCCAGTTTGCCCGCTACCGGAAGTACGGACCGACGTGCGGCTTCGGCGGGCGCGGCATCGTGCACCGCTTTGCGGGGAAAGTGGAGCGGGCGTTTTCTGCCGAAGGCGAATCCCCATCCGGAAAAAGGGGGACGCTTGCCTTAGCGGGCATCGTCGCCGCATTTGCCGCCGTTGTTACCATCGTTGAGTTTCCATGCTCCGCCGCCGTCCCTCTGGCGTA
>MFKH01000009.1:7217-7819 GCA_001779505.1 Candidatus Jorgensenbacteria bacterium GWA1_54_12
AAGTGCATCGCTCCCTGTGGGCGCAATTATTGCGCACATTGCGCTCTTTGTTTTCTTTTACCTGCTTGACGAGCTTGTCGTTTTTGCAGTCGCAGTTTGGAAAATGAACGTGTGGATGGCCTCGCCGAAATTCACCGTATGGGCGGCGCTTGTGGAAGGAATAGTGCTCGTTAGTATCAGCATCTACTATCTTCTTGGCGTGATATAATAGGTAGCAATGCCGAAGATTGTCGGACTTGAGGGAAATGTCATCACCGACTCTCGGGGAGACGACACGGTAGAGGTGCTCCTTCGCTTGAAGAGCGGCGCCGTCATTATTGCTTCGGTACCGCAGGGAAAAAGCGTGGGAACGCACGAAGCGGTTTCGCTCCCAGCGCGCGATGCAAAAGAACGCATTGAGCGCGTCATTGCGCCCGCCGTCACGGGGCGCGACGTGCGCGAGGAGAAGCATATTGACGAACTTCTCATAAAGCTTGACGGAACGGAACGCAAAGAGCGTCTCGGCGCAAATGCGATGCTTGCCGTTTCAATTGCCGTTGCGCGCGCGGCGGCCGAAGTGGAAAATGTGCCGCTGTGGAAGCGCCTGCGCATGCGGAAAAAAT